>VBKD01000193.1 GCA_005888075.1 Chloroflexota bacterium | reverse complement strand
TGGCCCAACAGCTGAAAGGGCATCCCAGGGTCGTCCACGCCGATTCCCTCGATGACGCGGTGTCGAAGGCGTCTGGGTTGGCTCGGGCAGGTGGAGTCGTCCTCCTCAGTCCCGCCTACAAGAGCTTCGACATGTTCAAGGACTACGAAGACCGCGGCAACCAGTTCAAGCAGCTGGTCCGGAAGCGGTTCGAGGGATGAGCTCGAGCGTTCGGGACCGGCCGCAGCCCGACCGGTTGCTGCTGTTCACGACGGTTCTGCTGTGCGCAGCCGGCTTGATCATGGTCACCAGCGCGAGCGTGGCCTTCGCGTACACGCAGCACCAGACCGCCTGGTACTACGCCGAGCGTCAGGGTGCCTGGATGCTGATCGGGTTCGCCGCGCTCTTCGTGCTGCAGCGATTCGACTATCGGCGCTTGCGACCTCTGGCGCCCGCCGGCGCGGTGGTCGCCATCCTCTTGATGCTGCTCGTGCTGGTGCCGCATGTCGGCGTGACGATCAACGGCGCGCGCCGGTGGTTCGAAGCCGGGCCGCTGGGCACCTTCCAGCCGTCCGAGCTCGGCAAGCTCGCCTTCGCGGTGTTTATCGCGCACTGGGTCGACCGCAATGCCCAGAACATGGGCGACTTCCAGAAGGCTTTGACACCGTTCGCCGCGATGCTCGCCTGCGTGCTGGCCTTGTTGATGCTGGAACGAGACCTCGGCACGGCAATTGTCATGGTCGGAATCTTTCTCAGCGCGTACTGGGCGGGTGGGGGCCGCTTGCGTCACATCATCCTGCTGCTGGGGCTGCTGGGCCTCGGCATGATCGCCGTCACGATGGTGGAGGGATATCGTGTCGCCAGGCTGACGTCGTTCAGAAATCCGTGGGCGGATCCATTGGGCGCTGGGTTCCAAGCCACCCAGTCTCTTTACGGGCTGGCCTCAGGCGGGTTCTTTGGAGTCGGCATCGGGCATTCGATCGAGAAGTACGGATGGCTGCCCGAGGCCCACACCGACTTCATCTTCGCCATCGTTGGCGAGGAGACCGGCCTCATCGGCACATCGCTCGTGATGCTTGGCTTTCTCGTTTTTGGCGTACGCGGTTATCGAGCCTCTCTGCGCGCACCCGGTACATTCGGCGTGGCGCTGGCTGCGGCCATCACGACGTGGATCACATTCGAGGCGCTGCTCAACATGGCGACGGTGACGAACACCCTGCCCATCACGGGGGTACCGCTGCCCTTTTTCAGCTACGGCGGCACCGCCGTCGCCACGACACTTGCCGCGGTTGGAGTGCTGCTGAGCATCGCGCGGTACGGCACTGGCCCGACACTTGGCAACAACACGAATAAGGAAACGAATGAGACTTCTGATCGCTGGCGGCGGGACCGGCGGGCACCTCTATCCGGCGCTCGCGGTCGCGCGCGCTCATCAGGCTGAGGCGCCGGGCGGTGCGGTGCTCCTGGTCGGCCGCGCAGGCGGTCCGGAGGAACGCCTGGTACCGGCGGCCGGAATCGACCTGGCCACGATCCAGATCCAAGGCCTGGACCGAGACGCGCCGTGGAAGAACCTCGCTCTGCCCATCGTCGTCCCGGGCGCTCTCCTCAGGGCGGTCGGGATCATCGACCGCTTCCGGCCGGACGTCGTGCTCGGGATGGGTGGTTACGTGATGGCCCCGGCAATCGCCGCGGCGCGTATCCGCGGCATCCCGTACGTGCTGCATGAAAAGGACGTGCGACCCGGCCTCGCCACCAGGTTTTTCGCCAGCGGGGCGGCGGCCATCTGCACCACGCTGCCGGGGACCGAAAAACGGCTCCCAGCCGGCCGGGTGGAGCGCACCGGCGTTCCCCTCCGCGAGGGCTTCAAGCAGCGCACACCGGCCATTCCTCCGCGGCGCCTTCTGATCACCGGCGGCAGTCAGGGCGCGCGCAAGATCAATCAGACCGTTTGGTCCGCGCTCGACAAGCTGTGCGAGATGTTCGAAGAGGTGATCCACGTGGCGGGCTGGCAGGGTGCCGAGGGAGTGGCGCAGCACAAGCACGAGCGGTATCGGGGGATCGAGTTCACTGATGACATGCCCGCGCTGATGGCGGAAGCCGACCTGGTGGTGAGCCGCGCCGGCGTAGGCACGATCGCCGAAGCGGCCGCCGTGGGGCTCCCGATGGTACTGGTGCCAGGCACGTTCGGAGGCGGCCACCAGGAGGAAAATGCGGCCGCCATGGTCGAAGTGGGAGCCGCCGTTCGCATCCGGGACGATGACCTGAACGCGGACACCCTCGTCCGAGCGATCAAGAGCCTGGACGCAGACAGGCTCCGCACCATGGCGAAAGCATCGGCCGCCACCGGACGCCGGGACGCCGCGGAGCGCGTTTTGCGTGTTCTCCACGACGTGGCGAAGAAATAATGCGAGTGCACCTGATGGGCGCCGGCGGCGCGGGGGTGTCGGCACTGGCGCGGGTCTTCCTCGGCCGGGGCGACGAGGTGAGTGGCTGCGACGTCAGGCCTTCGGAAACGACCGAGGCGCTCGAAGACGCGGGCGTCCGGATCATGATCGGCCACGACCCGGAGCACGTTTTGTTCCAGGACCTGCTGGTGTACAGCGGCGCCATCAAAGGCTCGCCGGAGCTCGATGCCGCGCGAGCAATGGGCGTGAAGGTTCTCAGCCGAGCGGAGATGCTCGCCGAGCTCATCAGCGAGAACAACTCCATCGCGATCGCGGGCACGGCGGGCAAGACCACGGTCACTCACATGGTCGGCCACATCCTGGTCACCGCCGGCTACGACCCGACGGTACTGGTCGGGGACGGATCGAGCGCGCGTGCCGGCCGTTCGGAGTGGTTGGTCGCCGAGACCGACGAGTCCGATGGGACGCTGACGCTGCACCACCCCCGCCGGGCCATTGTCACCAACATCGAGCTCGACCACCCCGACCATTTCCCCGACGTGAGCGCCGTGCGCGACCTGTTCCAGTGGTTCATCGAGGCGTTGCCCGCCGACGGGCTTGCGGTGCTGTGCGCGGACGACGACCTCGCGAGGGAGCTGAATCCAAAGTCGCGGAAGGTCACCTATGGCTTCCGTGAGGGGGCCACGTATCGCTCGGAACCCGTACGTCCGTTTCCCGTCTACCGCGATGGCGAGCTCCTGGGGCGAATCGAGCTGCGCCAGCCCGGCCGGCACAACATCCAGAACGCGACCGGCGCCGCGGCGCTGGCTCTTGAGCTCGGCATCGGATTCGAAGACGTGGCAACGGCGCTGAGGACCTTCCCCGGCGCGCACCGGCGAATGGAGTTCCTGGGCGTCTTCCAGGGCGCGGCGGTCTATGACGACTACGCTCACCACCCGACCAAGGTGCGCGCGGCGATCCAGGCGGCCCGCGAGCTGCGCCACCGCCGGCTGATCGTCGTTTTCCAGCCGCATCGTTACTCGCGCCTTGCCGCCCTGATGCACGATTTCGCGCGCTCCTTCACGGGGGCGGACCGGGTCTTCATCCTTGACGTTTACAGCGCAGGCGAGGACAACATCCCCGGCGTGCAGGGGTCCGACCTCGCGCATCAGATTCCAAACGCGATGTACGTCGGCGATTTCAAGACAGCCAGGGAATCGCTCGAAGAGCTTGTCGGACCTGACGATGTGGTCCTGATGATGGGGGCCGGCGACATAAAGAAGTTGGGCGATGAGCTGGCGCACAAAATCTAAGCTGGACTGGCTTCGCACCTTGCCGGGACTCGCTGAGGAAGAGCCTCTGGACTCACGCAACTCTTTTGGCATCGGCGGTCCGGCCGAATTCTTCCTCGAGCTCGGCAAGGCCGAGGCGATTGAGAAAACAATCGCGGGCGCCAAGACGCGTGAGATCCCTTACCTCCTTTTGGGCGCCGGCACCAACCTCCTCATTGCCGACCGCGGCGTGGAGGGTCTGGTCATCCGTGTCGTCAACCGCGATTTCCATGTCGCCGGTACACGCGTACGCGCGGCGGCCGGGCTCAAGATGATGCGCCTTGCGCGGATCGCGGCCGACGCCAATCTGCGCGGCTTCGAGTTCGCAATCGGCGTGCCCGGCACAGTCGGCGGCGCCGTCTATCAGAACGCCGGCTCCTGGGGCAAAGAGCTCAGCGAGGTGCTGGTCGAGGCCGACGGCTTCTCGCCCGGTTCCGGCAAGAAAACCTGGACCCCGATCGAGCTGAAGCTCGGCTATCGAACGTCGGCGCTGCGCGAAGGCGCGCTCAAAGGATCCCTTGTCGTCTCCGCAACCATCCAGCTCGACCGCGGAGATGGGGAGGAGGCGAAGCGACTCATGGCCAAGCTCACGAGAGAACGCAACGAAACCCAGCCGATCAAAACCAAGAACTGCGGCAGCGTCTTCAAGAACCCGCCGGGCGATTCAGCCGGCAGGCTCGTCCAGGCGGCCGGATTGAAAGGTTTGCGCGAGGGCAAGGCCCTGGTCTCGCAGCAGCATGGCAACTTCATCATCAACGAGGGTGGAGCGACCGCCGATGACGTGCGCCGCCTCATCGAACGCATCCAAGCCGAGGTGGGGCGGCGCTTCAACATGCAGCTCGAAACGGAGGTCGAGCTCGTGGGCCGCTGGAAGTGAAGCTGGCCGTACTGCGGGGAGGGAAGTCGGCGGAGCGCGAGGTGTCGCTGCGCTCAGGGGCGCAGGTCGCCAAGGCGTTGCGGTCGCTCGGCCATCACGTCGTCGAGGTCGACCTGGACACCGATACGTGGGACACGCTGCGTGATGGCCACTTCGAGTGCGTGTTCAACGCGCTCCACGGCCGGCTCGGCGAAGACGGCACGGTGCAGGGATTGTTCGAGCTGCTCGGCCTTCCCTACACCGGTTCCGGGGTGCTTGCGTCGGCGCTGTGCATGGACAAGGTGCGCGCGGGCAAGGTGATGGCGGGCGCCGGACTGCACGTGCCCGAGTTCGAGGAGCTCGAATCGAAAGACGGCGTCTCGGCCGATGCGGTGGAGCGACTCGTCGCGCGTCTCGGCCTCCCGATGGTCATCAAGCCGGTGC
>VBKD01000192.1 GCA_005888075.1 Chloroflexota bacterium | reverse complement strand
GCGGGCCCTCCCTCCTCCCGGCGGCCCCTCCCCCAGCCTGCCGAGCCTGACCGCAGACGATAGGAACTTCAAGCACCGTTGCCAACCCAGGTTGTTAAGGTCGCGACGGTGACCGAGGTCAAGCCCCGAGTCCGGCCCCACTACTTCGCCCGCTTGTGGCGCGAGCTGGGGCAGATGGGCGGCGAGCATGACGCCTTCATCAAGGTCATCATCGTCGAGCGAATCGTCAAGTCCGCCGTGCTTGTCGCACTTGCCATCGGCCTTCTCGTAGCCGGGAAGAGGGGCTGGCTCGACAACTGGGCCGATTACGCAGGGGATCAGCTGAACCTCAACGTGGGGCACAGCGTCATCACGCAACTCCTGCTGAAGCTCCTTGTGTATGTCGGAAATTTCAACCACGTAACTCTGGTGGCCATCGCCGCCATCGGCTACGCGCTGCTCGAGGGCACCGAGGGTGTCGGCTTGGCCATGCGCCGCCGCTGGGCCGAGTACCTGACGGTTCTCGCGACCGGGATTCTCATTCCTTACGAGGCCTACGAGGTGGTGCACCACATCACGCTCTTCAAGGTCGGAGCGCTGTTACTGAACGTTGCTGTGGTGGGCTACCTGGCTTACCGGAAGCGGCTCTTTGTCGGCATCTGACCTGGGAGTGAGCCAGGGGCTTGCGAATCCCGCCCGGTGCGCGACGTAGCGGATAAGCGCCCCCAAGGTCTCGAGTCCGTACACCGCTGAGGTCCGGAAGTTGATCGAGCTCGCATCCTCGTGGTAGCGCCCGATGGCCGGCACCTCTCCGATCTTGAAGCCGAAGGTCGCGGCCTGGATCAAGACCTGCGTGTCGAAGACAAAGTCGTTGCTGTTTTCGAGAAACGGAATCGCTTCGAGAAAACGCCTCGAGTAAGCGCGATATCCCGTGTGGTACTCGGAAAGGTTGAGACCGAGGATGCGGTTCTCCGACGCGGTCAAGAACCGATTGCCGAGGCGTTTCCACCACGGCATGCCGGCCTTGGCTGGATCAAGACCCAGCCACCGCGAGCCGAGGACGATGTCGGCCTCGCCGTCCTCGATGACCTTGCATAGGTTCGGGATGATGGCCGGGTCGTACTGCCCATCCGGGTGCAGCATGACCACAACGTCTGCGCCCATCGCGAGGGCCTGCCTGTAGCACGTCTTCTGATTGCCGCCATAACCCAGGTTCTGCTCGTGCCGGATGACATCCAACCGCAGCGCGGTGGCGACGCTTACCGTCGCATCCGCACTGGCATCGTCGACAAGCAGGATCCGGTCCGCATGACCCGGCGGGATATCGCCGACGACCTCGACCAGTGTCTTCGCCGCCTTGTATGCGGGGAGAACGATCACACGGCGAGGCCGTGGCCCACTCCAGTTGAGCTCGCCGAGCGGAATGGGATCTGGCCGCACGGCCATTCTCTCCAGCGTCAGGTAGCCGGCGACAGCGAGAGCGCCGACGGCGGCCGACCAGAAGTTGATGGCAAGGGTCAGGTTGATCGTGGCGTACGCAAAGAAGAGAACCGCCGCGGTCACGTGTGGCCATCGCAGCTCGCCGGCCAACGCGAGGTCGGCCACGGCGAATCCGGGAATCACCAGCAACGCCAGGTCGTGCACGTTCTGGTGTGGGCTCAAGACCAGCGAGGCGGCGATGGCCAACGCGAAATCAAGGCGAGGCTTGTTGGGGCGCCAGCTGAGTGAGAGGGCGACGAAGGCCAGCAGGAGCAGAAGGACGACAAGCGCAACCGGCTTGCCGGCACCAGGCACGGCCTCGATGATGTTCCTCAGCGAATAGACGGCGGGATCGGTGTATACGAGCTGGCCGCTGTTGGGTATGCGGCCGGTCACCGCCCACGCGCCAACCGCTCCTAGATAGGTGAATACCGGACCCAACCCAAAAGCGACGATCGAGACCAGACCCAACCCGACGACGGTGCCGGCGAATCCGGCCAGCGCCCTCCACGCCCGCCGCGTGAGGAACAGAACCGGGATCAACAGCAACAGCTGGGGCTTCGAGAGTGCGAGCGCGCTGAAGATTCCCGCCCAGCCGGCGCGCCCACGTCCCCATGCCGCATAGGCCGCGGCGAGCGGGACAAGCACGACCAGGTCCGACTGGCCCTGCAAAATCGTGACGAAGATCGGGAAGAATCCGCCGATCATCGCCGCGGCGACGATCGTGGCACGGCCATGGATGCGCAAACTGGTCTTGACCAACAGCACGACGAGTGCCACTAGCAAAAGCACGCTGAAGGCGGCCATCGCGTAGTAGGCGTTGCGGTAGTCGAGGTACGCAAGGGGTGCGATCAGAAGCGTGTAGTACGGAGGATGAAAGTACGGCAGCACGATAAAGCGAGTGGGGTCCTGGCCGGTGACCTGCAGCTCAACTTGCCGCTGCATCGCGACGTCATAGACGGCCGAGGCGCCGTTGAAGACGTAGAGCCTGGCCGCCGCATAGAAATTGAAAAAGTCAGGGCCTTGAAGGTTGCCCCGCACGAAGGTGAACCAGTAGACGGTCCAAAACACCAGGGAGCCGAGCCCGGCGCCCGCCGCCGCGGCATAGCCAAGACGAACCAGTCTCAGGGCACGCGCTCGGTTCATCGCCCTGATTCGAGTCGGAGGGCGAAGCGCTCGGGGAGTCTGGCTTTCCTGATGGCTCTCTGCGCGCCCTTGATGTCATACCTGACGCGGCGGAACTGGAAGGTGCTCTCTTCGACGTCCCAGATCCCATAGCTTGCCGTCGGAACCCCGTCCCGCGGCTGTCCCACGCTTCCAGGGTTCACCAAGGATGGCTTGTTGATGCCGATGGTGTCGACGCGGTATTCGTGCGTGACTGTTTCTCCCACCAGAGCAAAGATGCCAGGAATGTGCGTGTGGCCGTGGAAGCAGGCCGCGCCATTCAAGATCTCGAGGTTCGCGTGAGCCACCGCGGTGTCCAGCACATATTCATAGATGTGATCACGAGGGCTCGCGTGGACGAGCAACACATCGTTCTTGACGTGGCTGTCGGGCAGCTCCCGGAGCCAAGCGAGACGCTCGTCACCGACCACATCTATGGTCCAACGCACGACGGACGCGGCATCTTCGTTAAACCATTCGAGTATCTCCGGGTCGGTGCAGGCACGGTCGTGATTGCCAACGAGCGTCAACCAGCCGCGCTTCATCACCTCGTCGACGCAGCGTTGGGGATCGCCGCCATAACCCACGACAGCTCCAAGGCAGAGCGTTTCATCGACGGGCGGGCAGTCGCGAAGCACTGCCTCGAGCGCCTGCCAGTTGGCATGAATGTCGGAGAGGATCGCGATTTTCAAGCCGGCTTTCCGTAGAGGCGCGGATAGATGTGGTCGAAAAGGATGCGCAGAGTGGCCGCGATGGGGACGGCGACGAACATGCCGAGAATTCCCGCCCAGCTGAAACCTGCTATGAAAGCGACGATCACCATGATCGGCGGCAACCGCACTGCATCACCCATGACCTTCGGATAGACGAAGTTGAGAATGACGTTCGAAATCAAGACGTAGATGAGCCCGATGAGGAGCGCCTTATCCGGCCCGGCAGCGAGTCCGACGAGAACCGCCGGGACCGCCCCGATGAAGGGCCCGAGGTACGGAATGAGAGCCGTGATGCCGGCGATCAGGCCAAGGGCCACGGGGTCGGCCAGACCCAGAACCCAGCACGCGATGCCCGAGAAGAATCCAATCAACGCGGCGATGACGAGCTGGCCACGGACGTACGCGTAGAGCATCACTCGGAGCTTTCGCCAGATCTGATCGAAGTCGGTGCGGTAGTCGTTGGGCACAAGTCGCCGCAAGCTTCGCCGAAAGGCCGGTGCATCAAGGGCCAGCAGGAAGGCGACGATGAACATCAAGACGACTTGCAGAACGGTGGTGAGCGCGGTCAGCCCGATGGTGACCGCATTACCGAATTGCCCCAGCAGGTACTCCCTTAGGTGCGAGTTGATCGTCGCGGTTATACCCCTGAGGTCGACCGTGATGCCCAGGATCTGAATCGGTGAACCCTGCAGGCTGTTGATCTGGTTTTGCGCAGCGGCCGCGATGGTGGGAGCCTGGACCTGGAGCTGGCTGACCTCCCTGACGACTAGAGGCACGATCAGCAGCACCAGACCGGCGAGGGCGATGATGATGACTACAAAGACCAAGCTGATG
>VBKD01000191.1 GCA_005888075.1 Chloroflexota bacterium | reverse complement strand
CTCGGTCGTACAGCAGGTGACGTTCTTGCATCGCACGCTCGACGTGATCAAGCGCGATCGTCGCCTCGCCGGCCAGAGCCGCCGCGGCTTCGAGTCCGTTCAAAGCCACGCGCGCGTCGCCGCGCGCCACTTCCAGCAGCGCGTCCATCGCCTGCTCGTCGATGCTTGCCCCTAGCTCCGCCAGGCCTCGCTCGACCACCTGCTTCAGCTCGTCGCGGTTGAGCTGCTCGAGCCTGAACACGCGGCTGCGAGAAAGAAGTGGGGAGATGACCTCGAACGACGGGTTCTCGGTCGTGGCGCCCATCAGGGTGACGGTGCCGTCCTCGACGTGCGGCAGGATGGCGTCCTGCTGGGCCTTGTTGAAGCGGTGGATCTCGTCGATGAACAGCACCGTGCGCAGGCCGGCGCGGCGGTGGACCTTGGCCTCGGCGACCACCTTGCGCAGGTCCGCGACGCCGGCGGTGACGGCCGACATGGACACCATGCGAGCGTTCGTCTCGGTCGCCAGGAGTCCGGCGAGGGTCGTCTTGCCGCTGCCGGGAGGCCCCCACAGCACGATGCTCGGCAGGTGCCCGGAGCGGGTGAGCTCGCGCAGGACCTCGACCACCCGGCCCTGGCCCACCAGCTGGTCGAAGCTCTTGGGCCGCATCCGGGTGGCCAGCGGGGCCTGCGGTTCCGAACCTGGAGGAAGCGGGAAAAGCTCCCCCTGATCGCTCATTTCACAAATTCTGAACCTGGAGCGTTTGGCGGGTCCGGAACCTACAATGCGTGGCTCATGGCCACCTGCTGGTACTGCAGCTCCGAGCTGCCGGAGACCTCCCAGTACTGCCCGACCTGCGGTCACAGCCAGACCGATCGCACCTCGAGCCCGCTGTTCGGGGTCGTCGATCCGACGACAGGCATCTGGAACGCCAAGTTCGTCAACGCCCTCGTGGGGCAGGAGGCCAACCGGGCGGTGCGCTACCACCGCCCCCTGTCGGTCCTGGTGGTCGAGCTCGACCACGCCGAGCACATCCACAAGGAGCTGCAGCAGATCCAGATCGAAGGCTTGCTGCGAGAGATGTCGGAGCGGCTCGGCCAATCGATTCGAGACACGGACACCGTCGGGTTCCTCGACATCGAGGGGCCACCGCATTTTGCGATCGTGCTTCCCGAGACCGACGAGCAGGGCGCTGCTCTGGCGGCCGACAAGATCCGCAGGTCGATCGCATCGCATGACTTCGCTACCAGTGGCAGCTGGCGCAGGATCACGGTCAGCTGCGGCGCCGCGACGATCCTCGCGATGCCGCGAGTTGACGAGGAAGCTGGTCTGCTGAACCGGCGGGAGTACACGGGCAACCTGCTGCGTGAGGCTTACCAGGCGCTCGAGTCAGGTCGCTCGGCCGGCACGAACCGGACAACCATCGGCGCTTACCAACGCTGAAACCGCGCGCCTCTTAACCTGACGCTGTGACGACGCGGTTTTATTTGATCCGCCATGCAGAGGTGGAGAACCCGAACAGCATCCTGTACGGCCACCTCGAAGGGTTCCCGTTGAGCGCGTACGGTCGCCTTCAGGCGAGCGCCCTCGGTGAGCGGCTGCGGGGCGCGGGAATCGATCGCATCGTCCACAGCCCGCTTACGCGCGCGGTGGAGACGGCGCGGCTGATCAACGACCAGCTCAGCCCTCCCGCCGTCCTGGAGACCGACGCGGAGCTGCGCGAAGCAGACTTCAGCCTCTACCTGCAGGGCGTGCCGTACTGGCAGGTTCCGGTCCGGCGGCCGCTGTGGTTCGTGCACAAGGTCCGGCGCGGGATCATCCCCGGCGACGAACCGATCGATGCGATGGGAGGCCGGATCCTTGCGGTCGTCAAGCGCCTTGCGCGCGAGCACCCCGGCGCGACGACCGCCGTCGTGAGCCACGCCGATCCGCTGAACGCGGCGTGGATCATGCTCGACGGGCGGCCACAGAACGAACGCGAGATGCACCGCAGCGGGATGCACAAGGCCGGCATGCTGCAGCTCGATATGGACGGAGAGACACCACAAGCGTGGCAGTACATTCCTCCACCGCAGGTAGACAAACCCGAGAGCGCGGCAGCCTGATGCCGCGCGCCTTCCCGGAGGGTTTTCTCTGGGGAACGGCAAGCGCGGCGCACCAGGTCGAAGGCGACAATCGCAACTGCGACTGGTGGGAGTTCGAGCAGCAGCCGGGCCGGATAGCGAACGGCGATACCTCGGCAATCGCCTGCGACCATTACCACCGATACCGCGAAGACTTCGCCCTGCTGCGTGAGCTGAACCAGAATGCGCACCGCCTTTCGATCGAGTGGTCGCGCATCGAGCCATCGCAGGGTGTCTTTGATTCCCATCAGATCCGCCACTACCGCGACGTCCTTGGGGACCTGCGCGAGCAGGCCATCGCGCCGATGGTCACCCTGCATCACTTCACCAGCCCGCTGTGGTTCACCCGCCAGGGCGGATGGACGGCGGCCGGGTCGGCGCAGGCGTTCCTGGCTTACGTCAACCGAGTGGTGGACGAGCTCGGAGACCTGGTCAGCATCTGGTGCACGATCAACGAGCCGGCCCTCTACGGCATCAACGGTTGGCTCACCGGCGAGTTTCCGCCAGGGCGCCGCGGTGACATTGCCGCCCTCTACCGCGTGGGGCGAAACATGCATCGGGCGCACGAGATGGCCTACCTCGCGATCAAGCGCCGGTGGCCCGACGCGCCCGTCGGCCTCTCTCATCACAAATTTCATTTCACTCCCGCGTCGGGCAAGCGTCGGGATCGCCTGGCCGCGGCCACCGCTCGGTTTGGGGTGGATCGATGGGCGACAGGACCCGGACGCTTCACGAACGTCGTCGACGCGACGAGCGACTACATCGGGATCGCCCACTACTGGGGCCAGATGTGCGCGTTCGACCCCAGCCGCCCGCAGGACCAGTTCATCCGGCGCATCAACGTGCCCGGTGCGATGGTCACCGATATGGGATGGAGCGCCGACCCGACGTGGATGCGCGACGTGTTGAACGAGGTGCGCGGGCTGGGCAAGCCGGTTTACATCACCGAGAACGGCCTCGCCACGAATGACGATGCGCTGCGCCAGCGTTACCTGACCGACATCATGGCCAATGTGCAGCTCGCGATCGAGGACGGGGTCGACGTTCGCGGCTACTTCCACTGGACGAACATGGACAACTTCGAATGGGCTCGGGGTTACGGCCCCCACTTTGGCCTCATAGCCGTCGACCGCAAGACGCTCGAGCGATCGATCAAGCCGAGCGGCCGCCTGTACGCCCGCCTGGCCGCCTCGAACGCGATCCAGATTTAACTAGACTCAGGCAAGTGAACCGCCGGTTAGCGATCGGGGTGGGCGCGATCGCTCTTGGATCGGTGCTGATGGCATCGCTCGTCTGGGGTCTTCGCCATGCCGCGCTCGAGAGCTCACCCATCCTCGGCCACGTTGCGCCCCAGCGGCCTCATCGTCGGCTCATCCCCAGGTTGCTTTTGTCGGTGCGGACACCCAGGACACGCCTCTTGGATTCCGCTCCTTCGAGGGCCGCCATCCCCATCCGTACCCTTCCGGTCCGGTCGTCGCCGGCTCGGACCGGTCCTACGGTGTTGCGGGGCTGCCGGCGACCTTCTTCATCGATGCGCACGGCGTTGTCGTCGCGTCGTTCTCGGGTCCGCTCGACGTTCCAACACTTGATCACTACATCGGACTGATCTCGAGATGATCGTGAGGTGGGGCATCCCTGCTGCGATCGTGGCGGCGTGCGTCGGTTACCTGATCTATTCGGCGTCCGGCGGATCGTCTGAGTACTACCTAACCGTCTCCGAGCTGCGCTCGCACTCGACCTCGGGATTCGTCCGCGTGGCGGGCGTCGTGCAGAACGATGTGCAGAAGACCGATGGGGGACTGCACGTGACATTCACCGAAAAGGACACCACCGCCTCGATGCCGGTCGACTACAAGGGCACGCTGCCGGACATCTTCCGTCCTGGAATCACGGTGGTGGCGGAGGGAAAGCTCGGTGCTGACGGGGTGTTCCACGCGCGGACCCTTCTCGCCAAGTGCCCTTCGCGGTTTTCGACCACGCCGTACACGCAATGACACTGGGCTACCTGGGGGCGGGGACGCTTCTTGCCGGGTTGGCGCTCGGCGGCTTCTCCGCCTTGCTCTCGTTCTGGGCCGGCTGGAAAGAGAACGAAGTCTTCGTCCGCGTGGGGCGCCGCGCGTTTTACGCCGCCACAGCGATGACCGCGCTGGCGGCGGTCCTGCTCGAGGTCGGCCTGCTGACGCATGACTTCGCGCTCGCTTACGTCGCGGCGCATACCGACCTCGCCACACCGATCGCTCTGGTCGCGGCCGGTTTCTACGGTGGACAGGAGGGGTCGCTTCTCTACTGGACGCTGATCCTCGGCGTGCTCGGCAGCGCCTCCCTGCTCGCGAGCGCGAGACTGGGCACGCGGCTGTCGGCGTATGCAGCGGGCGTGCTCGCGACCATCCTCGGTTTCTTTCTCCTCGTGCTCACCTTGGTGGCCGGCCCCTTCGATCTTCTGCCGGTCGCGCCCCCGGACGGGCTGGGGCTCAACCCCGTTTTGCGCGACGGCGGGATGCTGATCCATCCGCCGGTCGTGCTGGCCGGCTTCGCGTCGTTCGCGATCCCGTTCAGCTTTGCCGCGGCGGCGCTGCTCGCGGGCCGCGTCGACGCAGCGTGGATCTCGCACACGCGCCGGTTCGTGCTGCTGGCGTGGAGCCTGCAGACGACTGGATTGCTGCTGGGAATGTGGTGGGCGTACCACGTGCTCGGTTGGGGTGGGTACTGGGGCTGGGACCCGGTCGAGAACGTGGCGCTCATGCCATGGCTCGCGACCACGGCATACCTGCATTCGTCCCAGGTTCAGGAGAGACGCGGACGCCTGAAAGCGTGGAACTTCGGCCTCGTCATCCTCGCTTTCCTGCTCGTCATCTTCGGCACCTTCGTCGTCCGCAGCGGCATCGTGCCCTCGGTCCACACGTTCGCGGTCAGCGCGATCGGCCCGTGGTTCCTGGCATTCCTGTTCGCATCCCTCGTCTTCTCCGCGGCGCTGCTGATCTTCCGCACGGACCAGTTCACGTCAACACACAGCGCTGCGATCCCAACCGTGTCACGTGAGGGTGCCTTCGTCCTCCAAAACCTGTTGCTGATCGGCGTCGTGGTCGTGGTGCTGTGGGGGACCGTCCTCCCGCTGGCGTCCGGGATGGTGGGCCTGCAGCGCGTCGTCGGCGCTCCCTACTACGAGCGCGCAGCGGGGCCGCTGCTGGTGGCGCTGATCGCCCTGCTGGCCGTGGGGCCTCTGCTACCGTGGCGCCGCGCAGGCCGGCCGGTGTTGCGGGCGTTGCGGTGGCCGGCGGGCGCGGCCGTCCTGGCGCTCGGAGTCATGCTGGCCGTCGGCGTGCGATCCATCCCCGCGCTGATCGCGCTTCCACTGGGAGCCGCCGCGGCCACGACCACCGTAACGGAGTACGGTCGCGCCCTGCTGCGCAAGCCGCACACATGGCAGCGGTTGGGACAGCTGGTCGCCGGCAAGCGCAGGCGATACGGCGCATACCTGGCGCACCTCGGGCTGGCGGTGGTCGTGGTGGGCATCGGCGCCTCGCATTTCTGGCAGCAGGAACGCGACGTCACTCTGGCGCCTGGCGGCCAGGCCACAGTCGCCGGATACACCCTGACCTATGAGGGGTCGAGCCAGCGCCGGCTGTCGGATCACACCGAGCTCTTCGCGGCGATGAAGCTCGGCGACCGGACGCTCGAGCCATCGCGAGCCATTTACGCGGGCCTCGGTGGTCAGGCGCTGACCCACGTCGCCATCACCACGACCCCCGTGGCCGACGTTTACGTCGTGCTGGCGGGGACGGGTGCCGATGGATCGGCGTCGTTCCACGTGTTCGTCAATCCGCTCGTCACCTGGATATGGGCCGGCGGAGCGATCATCATCCTCGGAGTGGTGCTGGGCAACGCCGGCGCACGCGCTGCGGCCCCCGAGCTCGTGAGACGCCGCGAGCCGGCAACGGTGCCCGTCTGATGGCCATCGTCGTCGCGACTCTGCTGCTGTTCATAGCCGGTCCGTTCGTCATGTGGCCGCTGCTCAAGACTCCTCCTGAGAACTACAAATGAGTTTTGTCGTCGCCAACGCGCTCACCCATCGTTTTGGGCATGAGGTCGCGCTCGATTCGGTCGACCTCGTCCTCGACTCCGGCGAGCACATGGCGGTGCTGGGCGAGAACGGCGCAGGCAAGACGACGCTGCTGCGCATCATCGCCACCGCGCTGCGTCCGACCTCAGGCAAGCTGGAGATCGGCGGGCTGGACGGCTTTCACGAGAGGCGGCGCCTGCGCGGATACATCGGCTTTGTCGCTCACGCCGTCGGGCTTTACCCCGCGCTGTCGGCGGTCGAGAACCTCGAGTTCTTCTGCGACCTGTATGACGTCAGCCACGTTCGTGCGGATGAGGCGCTGGAGACCGTAGGGCTGGCGGCCGAAGGGCAAAAAGCCGCGAGCGACCTTTCGCGCGGCATGCAGCAGCGTCTCGCCATCGCGCGGGCGATCCTGCACAACCCGAGGCTTCTGGTCCTCGACGAACCGGACGCGAGCCTCGGCGCTGACGCGGCCGACGTTTTGGGCCGGGTCATGCATGGCCGGACCGTCGTCCTTTCGACCCACGACCACGCCCTGGCCAGCCGGTTGTGTCCGCGGACCCTGGTCTTGCGCCACGGCCGTTCGGTCGGCACCGCCACGCACCTTCGGGTCGTGCGGTGAACCCGGTCCGCGTCGCGTTCGCGGTGACGCGCAAGGACATCAGGTCCGAATGGCGCACGCGCGAGATGGTCCCGGCCCTGGCCCAGTTCGTGGTGCTGGCGCTGGTGATCGCGAACTTCGGGTTCCAGATCGATTCGCGCAACGCGCCCAGCATCGCGCCCGGCATCCTGTGGATGGCACTGGTGTTCGCCGGCCTGGTCGCCTTCGGACGAACCTTCGCGGCCGAGCGCGAACAGGCCTCCCTGGAAGCGGTGCTGATGACGCCGGCCTCACCTGTGGCGATCTTCGCCGGGAAGGCGATGGCCGCCACGATCCTGCTGGTCGTGTGCGAAGCGGTGATGCTTCCGGCAATGTCGCTCTTCTTCGGCACGCCTTTTTCCGCCGCCGTGGTCGGCGCAGTGCTGCTGGCGACCATCGGCATGGCGGCGCTCGGCTGCATGTTCGCGGCGATCGTGGCCCGCATCCGGGCGCGAGAGCTGCTGCTTCCATTGCTGACGCTGCCGCTGTGGATCCCATTCGTCATCGCGGGGGGCCAGGCCGTGCAGTCCGCGATGGGGCTCTCCGGCGGCTATGACAACGCGATGGCTCTGTTGCTGGACTTCGACATACTTTTCGTAGTGCTCACCTCGCTGGCTGCGCGATTTGTTCTCGATGAGTAGCTACGTGAAGGCGGCCGCAGGTGCGGTCGTCCTGATGCTGCTGGCGGCAGGCGCCATCTTCCTGTACGCGCCGACGGATGCGCTGCAGGGACCGGTGCAGCGCATCTTCTATCTGCACGTGAGCTCGGCCGTCGCCGCGTTCGGCTGCTTTGCGGTCGTCCTCATAGGAGGCGTGATCTACCTTCGGAACGAGAGCGTCACAGCGGATCGGTTCGCCCGCGCGGGCGCGCTCGTGGGCGTCCTGTTCACCACGGTGACGCTGGTCATGGGCATGCTGTGGGCGAAGCCCGTCTGGGGCTCGTTCTGGGCGTGGGACGCGCGCCTCACCTCCACGCTGGTGCTCTGGATCATCTATGCGGGGTATCTCCTGGTCCGGCGGCTGGCCGAACCGGGTCGGCAGGCGGCACGACTCGCGGCGGTGGTCGGAATCTTCGGCTTCATAGATGTGCCTGTCGTGTACTACAGCGTGACCTGGTGGCGGACGCAGCACCCCGGTCCGGTCATCGTCAGCAACGCACTGCCGCCGGAGATGCTCTCTACCTTCTTGTTCACCATGGCCTGCACCGTTGCACTGGCCGCGGTGATGATCGTCATCCGCTATCGCATCGAGACGTTGCTGGACACGAAGCAAACGTCGACTGAACCGGCCAAGGTTTTGGCTTCCCGCGAACCCAGCGGCCTGGCAGGCCGGGCTAGGTGATCTACCTGGTCATCGCGTACGCGTTCGCGGTCGCCCTGCTGGGCGGCTATCTCTATTTCTCGCTTCGCCAGCTGCGGGAGTTGACTCCGCGCCGCGAGCGCTGATCGTCGGCGGCGGGCCCGCGGGGGACGCGGTCTCGGCGGGTCTGCGCGACGGCGCCTTCAACGGTGAGATCGTGCTTCTTGGTTCCGAGCCCGAGCTGCCCTACGAGAGGCCACATCTTTCCAAGGGCTATCTGATGGGCACGGTACCGCGCACCCGTCTGGGCCTGCGGCCCCCGGAGATGTACCGCGAGCTCGGCATCGAGCTCAGGCTCGGGGAGCGCTGCGTCGACCTCGGGCTCGAACGCCGCGAGGCCGTTCTGGAGAGCGGGACGACAGTGCCGTGGGACCGCCTGTGCATCGCTACCGGCTCCGCGGCCAGGCGCTTGCCGGAGCTCTCCGATGCGATGTACCTCCGGGAGCTCCCTGACGCCGAATCGCTTCGCGCGCATATCGGTCGCGGTGACGAGCTCGATGTGATCGGCGCCGGCTTCATCGGCTGCGAGGTCGCCGCCGTCGCTGTGCAGAAGGGATGCCACGTCCGAGTGCACGAAGCTCTGGAACAGCCGCTCCTGCGCGTGCTGGGTCCAGAGCTCGGCGCCTACCTGGCCGCCGTGCATCGGTCGCACGGGGTCGACCTGCACCTTGGGGTCTCCGCGCTGCCTGCGGTGGATGGGCCGCTGCTGGTGGCGGTCGGTTCAGAGCCGCGGACCGAGCTGGCGGAGCGCGCGGGGTTGGCAGTCGATCGCGGCGTCGAGGTCGGCCCAGCGCCAGGGTTACGCGGTCGGAGTCACGATGGCGGGCAGCGCTGAGCCGCCGCCAGACGAGGTGCCCTGGTTCTGGTCGGACCAATACGACCTCAACCTTCAGTACGCCGGCGCGGGCCTGCCGTGGGGCGAGATCATCACCCGCGGCCATTTCGGCCGCCCGCCCTTCACGGTCTTCTACCTGAGCGAGGGACGGCTGATCGCGGCCGCAGGCGTCAACGACCACCACACCGTCGCCCGAGCCCGCCGGTTGATGGAGCGGCGCGTTGAGATCACCCGGGAGATGCTGGCAGATCCGTCGTTTGATCTTCGCCCTGCAGCGCATCCCTGAGCCGCGGCGCCAGGCCGGCGACGATGCGCTCGGTCAGTCCCCACACCACGCTCTCCTCGTGGGCCAGGTACCGGAACCGCCACGGCTCCGCCGACAGGAGCCAGGCGCTGTCGTCCAGCAGGCGGTCGAGCGGGATCGTGAGGACACCCTCGAGCTCACGGCGGTCGTGGGCGAAGGTGGGAACCGGGTCGGGCAGGTGCGCGACAAAGGGCACAACTGAGAAGTTGGAGACCGAGGTGTAGATGGGCTGGCCGGCGCCCAGGGGGACCAGGCGGCCGACAGGCACCCCGATCTCCTCCGCCACCTCGCGCTGGCCGGCATCCCAGGCCGATTCGCCGTCCCGCACCCC
The DNA here is from genome assembly GCA_005888075.1 of Chloroflexota bacterium. GTDB lineage: Bacteria > Chloroflexota > Dormibacteria > Dormibacterales > Dormibacteraceae > 40CM-4-65-16. The sequence continues at coordinate 2,159 of VBKD01000191.1, read as the reverse complement.
TCCCCCGGGCAGCGCGACCTGGCCGGGATGATCGGGCAGGTCGGCCCGGCGGCGTACGAAGGGGACCATCCAACCGGCACCGGCCGCGCCGGCATCGCGGTAGAGCACGAACACGACCGCCGCCCGCCGCGCCCCTGGCCTGAACTCACCCCAGCCGTCGACCGGCTGGAACAGGAGTTGGACCCTCTCGAGGAATGGAAGTGGCATCAGGCCAGCCGGTAAGCTAAGAAACGTAGCTGAACATGATCGATAACACGAGCAGTCGAATCGAACAGCAGGAGGCGTCGCTCAGGCGACGGAACAAGCGACGCTACGCCTTCCAGAGGATGCTCGAGGCCACCGACCGCGCCCTGTGGCTCCTCGAGGAGATGAACCGGGACGGCGTCAAGAAGGTGCCGGACCGCGTGTGCGCCGAGCTGCGGCAGCTGGCCTGCACCATGCCACGCGACGTCCGCGCGTCGCTGCGCGACACCGGCCAGGTGCAGGACGTTCTCGACAGCCTCTTTGAGGTGCAGGAGCATCTTTTCAAGTGGCGCTATCCCGACTGGCACGACTTCGACCCCGAGGAGGACGGCGAAGAGCTCGACCGAGCCGGCTAGGCACTTCCCAGAGTAAGGATCAGGTCGGTCCCGTACGCGGTCAAGAAGCCCAGCAGCAGGCCCCAGGCAAACGTGGGCGGTGAGCTGAGGCGCCGGCCGAGGTTGAAGAGCTCGTTCAGCACGTACAGCAGCGCTCCCGCCGCCACGGCGAGGAACGCGACCGAGAAATAGCTCGAGCCGGCCAGGTATCCAATCCATGTCCCGATGAAAGTAGGCCCTCCGCCGATGAGGCCCGCGAGCGCGAGGAAGCGCCACGAGGCGGGCTTGCTCTCCGTAGTCATCGGCGCGGCGATGCCGAAGCCTTCGGTGATGTTGTGCAGGGCGAACCCCACGGCCAGCACGCCGGTGAATGCGATCGCGCCGACATGCGCTGATTCGCCGATCGCCAGCCCCTCGGAAAGGTTGTGGAGCCCGAGCCCGGTGGCGATCGCAAGTGACAGCGAGCGTGGGTTGGGGGCGCCAGTTGCGTGCCTCAGGTGGCTGAACAGGCTGCGGTTGAAGTAGACAAGCCCAAGCAGGCCGACGGCGATGCCGACGGCGAAGATGGCGACCATCGCGAAGAACGGCCCGCGGTTGCGCTGCTCGAGGGCCACCTCGACAGGACCGCCGGCGTGGGTCAAGATGTCCCAGAGCAGAAAGACCAGGATGCCCGTCGCGAAAGCGTTGAGAAACCCCTGCATCCCTTTGGGCAGGCCACGCATCCGAGCCACGGGCAAGCCTAGAAAGACGGTGGCGCCCGCGAGCGCACCCAGTGCGACTGCTCCTGTCTGGCTCATGCGTCATCTAGATTAGTGGATGCAAAGGATGGAATTAGTTAGGCCTAACAAGGCGCCCTCGGAAGTCGTCTCCCATTACCTCGAGGCGATTTATTACATCTGGGCGGAGAAGGAGCCCATCCGGAGCTCGCGCCTGGCTGACTGGATGGGCGTCAGCCGGCCGACGGTGACTGTCGCACTGCGACGGATGATTCGCGACGGGCTGGTTCGCATGAACCGGCGCAAGGAGATCGAGCTCACCGCGCGCGGCATGCGAGCCGCGGAGTCGATCGTGCGCCGTCACCGAATCATGGAGCGGTGGTTGACCGATGGTCTGGGCCTGGACTGGGTGACCGCTGACGAAGAGGCTGCGCGCCTCGAGCACGCGGTGTCGGATGTGGTGGAGGACCGCCTATACGAGGTGCTCGGCCGGCCGACCACGTGCCCGCATGGCAACCCGATTCCAGGTCACTCCGTGGCTTCGAGCAAAGAAGCGAGGCTTTCCATGTTGAGCGCAGGCAAGAGCGCAAACCTCACGCGGGTCTCCGAGGTCGCTGAACGTGAAGCGCCGGCGCTGCTCGCCTACCTCCACAAGCGGGACCTGACTCCGGGTCGCGAGGTCAAGGTCGTCGAGGTTGACGAGGTGGCGAAGACGCTGCGGGTGCAGGTGGCCGGACGGGAGATCACGCTGAGCCACGAGACGGCCGCCAAGCTGTGGGCTGTACCGGTGGCCGTCTCGAAAAAGCGGCCCTAGGCCGGTTGGGGCTGCGCGCAGAACGCGCAGCGCTTGGCCAGGATCGGAATG
>VBKD01000190.1 GCA_005888075.1 Chloroflexota bacterium | reverse complement strand
ATCTGGTCCGCTCTTTTCCACAGGACCAAGGAGGCGGAGCTCATGCTCACGGAGCTTCGGTTGAGTACGAAGGCACAGGCGGCGCGATTTGGGGCGCGCTGCCGGGCCACGTCGGCGGTTGCCGGCGGGGTTGGCGTTCCCCCCAATTTGTCCACAGCCTTTGCAGAGGATCCGGACCCGGGATTCACAGGTCCATCCTGCGCAAATGCGTGGGCGGCAAGCAAGGAGATGGCTGGGTGAACGAAGACCAGATCTGGTCTCAGGTCCAGGAGGAATTGCGGTTCCAGCTGGCCAAACGAACCTACGATATGTGGCTGAAAAACACCTCGGTCGTCTCGACCGACGGAGGCACCTTCCGCATCGGGGTGCCCAGCAAGCTCGCCAAGGACTGGTTGGAAGACCGGTTCTCCGGGTTGATCCAGGAAACGCTCCAAGCGGTGACCGGTTCCGAGGTCGACATCGACTTCGTGATCTCTCCCAACGGACACCGTCCCGCCATCGCCACCCTCGAAGTGGACGAAGTGCGCGTGCCGGACAACGGTCGTGACAACGCGGCGGAGGTGGTCAGTCAGTCGGAAGCCATCGCCCCGTCGGAGCTCAACGCACGTTTTCGGTTCTCGTCATTCGTCGTAGGGCACAACTCGCAGTTCGCGCATGCGGCTGCGAAAGCCGTCGCGGAGGCTCCGGGCGACAGCTACAACCCGCTCTTTCTTTATGGAGGGGTGGGCCTCGGCAAGACACACCTGATGCACGCCATCGGTCACGAGGTGCATGACCGGTTCCCGCGCAAGCGAGTCGTTTATCTGACCTCTGAGCAGTTCACCAACGAGGTGATCAGCTCCATCGCCACCGCGCGCATGGGCGAGTTCCGCCACAAGTACCGCACGGTCGACGTGCTGCTCATCGACGACGTTCAGTTCCTTGCCGGCAAGGACCGGACGAAGGAAGAGTTCTTCCATACGTTCAATGCGCTGCACGAGATCAACAAGCAGATCGTCATCTCGTCGGACCGGCCGCCCAAAGAGATTCCCACTCTCGAGGACCGCCTGCGATCTCGTTTCGAGTGGGGTCTCATCGCAGACATCCAGCCGCCCGATTTCGAGACGCGGCTCGCCATCCTTCACTCCAAGCTGGGCCTCAACAGCAGCCTGATCGCGGAAGAGGTGCTGAGCTTTATCGCTCACAAGGTCCAGCGGAACATCCGTGAGCTCGAAGGCGCGCTGACCAGGATCCAGGCTTTCGCCGCCGTGCATCAGCGCCCGATCGACCAGGAGGAAGCGGCTCGGCTTCTTTCCGACATCATCCCAGCCGGGACGCGCAGGCCGATCAACGTCGATCGCATCCAGGCGCTGGTGGCCGATTACTACAACGTCACATTGGATGACATGAAGGGCAAGAGACGTGACAAGCACATCGTCTTTCCGCGCCAGGTGGCGATGTACCTCGTGCGGGAGGAGACGCCATCGTCACTGCCCGCGATCGGCAAGGCCTTTGGTGGGCGTGATCACACGACGGCTTTGCACTCCATCGAGAAGATCGCCAACGAGCTGAAAGAAGACGAGAGACTGCGTTATGAGGTCCAGGCCATCCGAGAGAAGCTTTACGCGCAGTGAACCTTTCCACAGTTTCTCCGAGCCGTCCCGGTATGCGCCACGGAAGACCGGCTCGCGACCTTTTCATCCCCAGCCTCTCCAAAGACCGGCTGGACTCTTCGGGCTGTTGTTCAAGCCTTATCCACGACGAACTTCGATCTGTAAATGATCTCGACATCCACAGTCCGCACAGCGCTTACTGTTATCGGTTACGGATAAGTTCAATCAAGAAAAACTCTATGTACGGGGGACAACTCTCTTGAATGCCAAAGTTCTGGTATCGCCAATGAAGGTCACTTGCAGGCCGGCAACCCTGAGCCAAGCGCTGCAGGTGGTCTCGCGAGCCATTTCCAGCCGTACCACCCTGCCGATCCTGAACAACATCCTCATCGAGACGACCTCCGAAGGCCTCGCCTTGACGGCGACCAATCTCGAGATCGGGATCCGGAAGATCGTCCCGGCGGAAGTCTCGATGGAGGGAGCGACCACAGCGCCGGCACGACTGCTGACGGACTTCGTCGGCACGCTCCCTGACGAAGATCTCGAGATGACTCTCGATCCGTCGAGTCAGTCGCTCAGCCTGCGATGCGGTCGCTTTGACACCCACATCAAGTGCATCGAGGCCGAGGAGTTCCCTCCCGGACCGCGACCCGACGAGACCGACCGGCTCGAGGTGGCGCCGGACGAGCTGATCAGCGCAGTCGAGCAGACGCAGATGGCCGCCTCGACAGACGAGGCGAGGCCGGTGCTGACGGGAGTGCTCGTCCAGGTGCAGGGCGGAAGCCTGACCCTGGCGGCTACCGACGGCCATCGCCTTGCCGTGCGCAAGCTTGCGGCCGCGGGCGGTACGGACCTCGACGCCAGCCTCATCGTCCCTGCGCGGGCGCTGGCCGAGCTCTCACGAGTCTTGAAAGGCGAGCCGGGAAAGGTCGAGATCCTGATCTCGAAAGCACGCAACCAGGTTTTCTTCCGGGCGGGCACCTCGGAATTGACCTCGAGGCTTATCGACGGAAAGTATCCAAACTACGCACAGGTTATCCCCAGCAAGAGCTCCACCAAGGTGAGGGTTCCCACCAGCGAGCTCACGCAGACGGTTCGCGCGGTCTCGCTTTTCGCGCGTGACAGCGCCAACGTGATCCGCGTCAAAGCCCAATCCGATGCGCTGGTTCTGTCCGCCACGACCAACGAGGTCGGCGACAGCAAAGCCGAGCTGCCGGCCAATGTCGAAGGCTCTGAAATCCAGATCGCGTTCAATGCCCGCTATGTCCTGGACGCCCTTGGTGTGATCGGGGAGGATGAGGTCGAGTTCCTGTTCGACGGCCCGCTGAGCCCGGGGTTGATGCGGCCGCCGGGCAAGGAGCACTACCTGTACGTGATCATGCCCGTGCGGGTGGCCATGTCCTGAGCGCGCACTGATTAAGAAGTGCGCCTACGGAGCCTACGACTTAGAAACCATCGCAACTACGCCCAGCTGGACCTCTCGCCGGGGCCCGGCGTCAACGTGTTCATCGGAGCGAACGGCCAGGGCAAGACCAACCTGCTGGAGGCCGTCGCCATGCTTGCGCTGTCGGCCTCACCGAGGGCGCGCCGCGAGCTCGAGCTCGTCGGTCCGCTGGGGCCCGCGTCGAGGATCGAGGCGGAAGTCGAAACCGAAAACCGCACGAAGCAGCTGGCCATCACGCTGAGCGTGGAAGGTGAGCGAACCCATCGCACGATCGAGGTCGATGGCGCCCGGCGGCGGGCGTTCGACCTGCCCGGTCACTTCCGCGTCACCCTGTTCTGGCCGGACGACCTGGGCCTGGTCAAGGCGGGCCCGGAGCTGCGGCGCCGGTTTCTGAACCAGATGCTGGTCCAGGTCGAACCTGGCTATGCGCGCGCGCTGGCCGGGCTACGCCGCGTGCTCGAACAGCGCAACAGCCTGCTCAAACGGATGGCCGCGGGCGAGGGCGATGACGATGTCCTGGCCGCGTGGAACCAGGAGCTCGTGAGGGTCAGCACCGAGATCGTGGCGGCGCGCTCGCGAGCCGTGCGCGAGCTGGAGCCGGAGGCGGCTCGCTGCCATGCCGAGATCGGGGCTGGGGAGCGCCTCGAAATCCGCTATGAAGGGCCTCCGGACAACCTGGCAGAAGCTGTGAATAAGTCGCTTGCCGACGACATACGGCGTGGCTCCACAACCGTGGGTCCTCACCGAGATGACCTGCGGGTACTTCTGGACGGCCAGGAGGCTCGATCGTATGGGTCGCAGGGCCAGCAGCGGACCGCGGTCGTGAGCTTGAAGCTGGCCGAAGCGACCCTGATCGAGCGGCGGACAGGTGAACGGCCGGTGCTCTTGCTGGACGATGTGCTCTCCGAGCTCGACAGCGAGCGGAGGGCCGCCCTGCTCGACGAGGTCGGCGCCGGAGGCCAGGTCATAGTCACATCCGTCGAAGCCGGCCCGTTCCCCCCCGATCTCATCGCCAAAGCCAGGGTCTGGACGGTCGAGAAAGGAAACATCCACCCCTGTGGATAAGCTGGGCAATATTCTGCCCAGGGTCCTCCGCCGCCAGCCCGGCGGCGGTCGCCTCATCGGCGGTCAGGTGGCGGCCGCGTTCAAGACCCTGATCGGCCCCGATGTAGCCGCCTTTTGCGACGAGATCGAGTTCCACTCTGGCGCCCTTTTGATCACCACCTCCAACCCCGCGCTGGCCCATCAGCTGCGGCTCGACACCGAGGTCATCATCGAGCGGCTGAACGGCATGGACCTCGGGCGAAGGGTCCGCTCGATTCGGATTCGCATCGGACGTCGCCATGAGCATTAGGCTCGGGCGCGAGCAGCTGGCGGCGGCCGCCATCGGGACGGGACCGGTTCGAGTCGTCGCCGGGGCCGGCACCGGCAAGACCGCCGTGATCGCGGAGCGTTTCCGCCGCCTGGTGGCAAGCGGAATGTCCCCGGCCTCCATCCTG
>VBKD01000189.1 GCA_005888075.1 Chloroflexota bacterium | reverse complement strand
TCACCATCGTCTCCTTCCTCAACGAGCGTTCCCAGGGCACGCTGGAACGGTTGATGGCGAGCCCGCTGAGGCGGGGTGAGATCGTGCTCGGGTACATGCTCGGCTTCAGCGTGCTGGCGTTGGTCCAGTCAGCCGAGGTGCTTGTCTTCTCGCTTGCGGTGCTGAAGGTCCACAACCAGGGGGGTGTGCTTCTGATCTTCGGCATGGAGGCTTTGATGGCCATTGCGGCCGTCAACCTCGGCATCTTCCTGAGCATGTTCGCGCGCTCAGAGTTTCAGGCTGTGCAGTTCATCCCGCTGGTTATCGTCCCGCAGGTGCTCCTTTCAGGAGTCATCTTCCCGGTCTCGACGGAGCCCAAAGCACTCCAGATAGTCTCGGACGTCTTGCCGCTCACCTACGCGGTCAACGGCATGCGCGACATCATGATCAAGGGCGCCGACTTGACCTGGGCTTCGCTGCAGCTGGACGCCACGGTGGTCGCGGGCTTCTGCATCCTGCTGATCGCCGCCGGCAGCACGACACTTCGGCGCCGTCTCGGCTAGCGATCGGAAAAACCGTAGTCTGGAAGCGAAGTGTTACTGGTTTGCTCGCAGCGCTGTGGGGGCCGCCTGTTCCGCGCCCTCTTCGCTGAGGTGGAGATCGACTCCACGGGCGCGTATCAGGACCACGCGGTCATCCAGCCGGGCTACATATGCCTCAACTGCGGCGAGCCGGCCATCGACCTGAGCGAGGTGCCCAACGCCATCGAAGCCGAGGCCGAGGAGGACTCGACGTCTGTGGTCGTCTCTGACGTCCTGTGTCCGGTCTGCGAAACCATGGTCCAGCTCGACGCCGAAAGGGAGTGCCCGAACTGCGGCTCTCCCCTCGAGGTCGGCTAGCTCCCCGACGGCAGCCTCAGGTCAGAGACGCCGTCCCGACGAGGATGTCGAGCATCGACCGCACCGCCGTCGCGTCATGCTGACGCAGCGCCGCCCTCAACGCACGGACTGCCCGAGGGGTGTCCAGGTTGTCCGCGAGGGCCGCGGTGAACTCGGCCATCAACCTGGGGTTCGCGGCCTCATCTCCCGATCTGTCGTGGGCGAGGAACGCGCGCAGCCGTTCCGCCAGGCGAGCCGCACGAGCGAGGCCATCCCAGGTGAACTCCCAGTCTCGACTGTAACGATGCGAGACGAGGTAAAGCCGGACGGCGGCCGCCGGCGCGCGCTGCAGCGTCTGACTCACCTTGACCAGGTTGCCGAGCGACTTGCTCATCTTGTGGCCCTCGTAGCGAACCAAGCCCGTGTGCATCCATGCGCGCGCAAACGGCGCCTTTCCCGTGAGGGACTCGGATTGAGCGCGCTCCGACTCGTGATGGCTGAACTGGAGGTCACGGCCGCCGCCATGGATGTCGATCTGCTCGCCGAGGTAGCGCATCGCCATCACAGAGCACTCGATGTGCCAACCCGGGCGGCCATCCCCAAACTTTGACGGCCAGGCCGGCTCGCCCGGGCCCGAACCCCTCCAGAGGGCGAAGTCCAGCGCGTCGCGTTTCGCGTCCGGACCGACTGTGCCGAGAAGGTCTTCGTGACGCAGCTTGCGAATCATCGACCGCCGGCTGAGGCGCGACAGACGGCCGTAGCTCGGGTACGTGGTGACGTCGAAGTACAGGGCGTCGGTTTGATATCCGTGCCCGGACCGGTACAGCTTGGTCGCGGCCCTCAGGATGCCGTCGACCTCGGCCGACACCCTCGGCATGACATCCGGCGGCCGCCAGCCGAGCGCGGTCATGTCGCGGATGTGCACCTTCGTCTCGCGATCGGCCAGATCACGCCAGTCGATGCCGTCGCGACGCGCTCGCTCGAGTAGCGGATCGTCGACATCGGTCACGTTCTGCACGTACTTGATGCGTTGGCCGTTGGCTTCGACGAACCTGACCAGCACGTCGAAGATCGAGAACGTGAACGCGTGGCCCATGTGGCCGGAGTCGTACGGGGTAATTCCGCAGACGTAAAGCGTCAGGCCCCGGCGCCGTTCCACCTTGCCAGATGGATCCATCCGCACCTTCCGCTTGGTGAGCGTGTCGTGGACACGCAGGGGAAAAGCGCGGTCAGGCACAGTCCGGTTCCGGCATCAGCTCCTTGATCGGGCGGCCACGGCCGCGTCTGCGCGAAGAGCCTCGACTTTGTCCGTCTTCTCCCAAGGCACCCCAAGGTCGTCGCGTCCGAAGTGTCCATAGGAGGCGGTCTGCCGGTAGATCGGCCGCAGCAGGTCCATGTTGGCGATGATCGCACCTGGCCTCAGGTCAAAGTGACGGCGGACGAGCTTCAGCAGGTCCTCCTCGGTGATCGACGAGGTGCCGAATGTTTCGACTGCGATCGACGTCGGGTGGGCGCGGCCGATGGCGTATGAGATCTGCACCTCGCAGCGGTCGGCGAGCCCGGCCGCAACCAGGTTCTTGGCGACGTAGCGCGCGGCGTAGGCCGCGGAGCGGTCGACCTTGCTCGGATCCTTGCCGCTGAAAGCCCCGCCGCCATGCCTGGCGACGCCTCCATAGGTATCGACGATGATCTTGCGGCCGGTCAGGCCGGCATCGGCCGCGGGCCCGCCGAGCACGAAGCTGCCGCTTGGGTTGACCATGATCTTGGTGTTGGCATCGACCAGCAATCCCTTGAGCACCGGGTCGATGACCAGCGCACGCACGCCCTCGGCAAGCTCCTTCTGCGTGACGCTCGGCATGTGATGACTGGACACGACGATCGCCTCGATGCGCTTCGGTCGGCCCTGGGCGTACTCGACAGTAACCTGGGTCTTGCCGTCGGGACGCAAGAACGAAAGCGAGCGGTTCTTGCGCGTCTCCGCGAGCTTCTTGGCCAGCCTGTTCGCGAGCGAGATGGTAAGCGGCATGAGCTCTGGGGTCTCGTTGCACGCGAAACCGATCATCATGCCCTGGTCGCCGGCGCCCTGCAGCTCGTACGGATCGTCCTCCAGGGTGCCCTCGCGCTCTTCGAGTGAGTGGTCGACGCCGGCCGCGATGTCTGGGGATTGCTCTTTCAGATAAACCTGGATCAGCGCGTGGTCCGCGTCAAAACCGATCTGCTCGTCGTTGTAGCCGATGCCGCGGATGGTCTCCCGGATGGTTCGCTGGATGTCGAGCTCGGCGTGAGTCGTGACCTCGCCGATGACGACGCACAAACCTTTCGTGATCGCGGTCTCGCACGCGACCCTGGCGTACGGGTCCTGAGCCAGCATCCCGTCCAGGACCGCATCCGAAACCTGGTCGCAGACCTTGTCGGGATGACCTTCGGTGACTGATTCAGAGGTCAGAAGGAACGAGTCAGAGGAGCTGAAGGATGTGGACACAACGACCGCCAATCATAGATGCCGGGGGTGTGGAGGGGCGGGCGCCTCTAGGCCGTGCCGAGCACCTCGACCCGCCCCGCCTGCGTCACGCGAACCTGGACGGGGTTGAGCGCGGGCAGCGGATAGGTGTGGGAGGTGGAGAGACCCTCCGTCGTGAACGTCGCGGGATGACAGGGGCAGGCGAGCAGCGGTGACCCGCCTACCCTGCCCCTCGACGAGCTCGGCCACGGCTGCCACGTCGATCCATTTGCCGTTGAGCGGATTGATGGCGCCGGTCCGGTCGACCGCGTAAGGCTGCGACTCGACGGCGCGGCCGATCACGGCGCCTGAGACGGCGCCCGCCGCCAGGCCAAAGCCCGCCACCAGCGCGCCGCGCCGTGTCAACCAGCTTCCCTGAGGCGCCTGCTCCAGAGCCTGGGCGAGACGGTTGCGGAATGCGGGGTTCATGCGCTGCGGACCGGCGCGATCGCCGGCGAGCCTGGCGGCGGCGGTGATCGCCTCCTTCTCCTCAGCGTCTCCCCCGCGCAGCTTCAAGCGGCGCCCGCGGAGCAGGTCCGAGACGATCTTGTCGACGCGGTCCTCGGGTTTCCCGTTCATCTCTCGAATCGCACCTTTGCCGCCGCGCGCAAAGCACGCAGCTGCATAACTTTGACCGCGCCGACCGTCGAATCCATCTCTTTAGCCACTTCTTTCAATGAATACCCATGGAGGAAACGAAGCTCTAGCACTCGCCGGTAGTTGTCCGACAGCTCGCCCAGGATGCGCTGCACGGTTTCGGCGCCTTCCTCCGACGGCGGCTCGGGGGGCGGCGCCAACGCCAGGTCTTCGTGGAGCTCGGCCTCCGAGAGACCCAGCCGGGTGCTCCAGAACCCGCCCAGAACGGAGCGAGCGGTGGCGAACAGATAGCCGCGAATCGCGCTGGCCGGTGACCCCTGGCGGAGCCGTGGGATGGCTTTCATCGCGACCTGCTGGGTCAGGTCCTCGGTGTCGGCGCGGTTGCCGACGCGGGCGTAGATGAAGGCATAAACACGCTCCAGCTCATCGAGGGCGATGTCGCTGGCCCGCGAAGCCGCCGGCAGCTCGATGACCTCGCCCTGCCCGAGCGGAAACGCGCTTCCCTCTGGCGGACCGCCGGTGGCCATCCCCGGCATTACTGAAGGAGGTTACTGGACTCGAGAAAAAAATACTCTGGCAGGTGCTCGCCCCCATCCGGCCCACCCGCCCTGCGGGTGGGCCGACCTCCCCAGCAAGTGGGAAGGTTTTTTATGCGCGACGCGGTAGGAGCAGGCGGCGGCGGCGGCACACCAGGTAGCCGAGACCCGCCAGGATCGCGAATGGACCTAGTGCGCCGAGGATGACGATCGCGTAGTTGATCGTGGTCATGAAATTGTGGGCCGCATCGTTCACGGCGGTCAGCAAACCCCAGCTGTCCGAGCTGGCCGCTTTGGCCGGCGCGCCGGCCTCGGTCAGCGTGACGGTCACGGCGCTGAACGAGGTGTTGTCGTCCAGGTACTTGATCTGGCCCTTCAGCTGCTCGATCTGACCTGTGATCTGGCCGATCTGGTTCTGAACGGCGATGATGTCGTTGATGTTCTGAGCCTTCGCGAGCAGCGCCAGCATCGCGTCGTGCTGCGCCTGCGCGTTGGCCAGACGAGCCCGCAGGTCGACGTACTGCGCGCTGACGTCGGTCCCCGTGATGTGCTCGCTCTGCACCTTGCCGACCTTGGTCAGCTCATCGATCGTGGCGTCGAACTTGGCCGCCGGAACCATGAAGTTGATGACGCCGGTCCGGATCTGGGTGTCCGCCGTCGATGGGTTGGTCTGGGCGTCGGTCCCGGCGATGAAGCCGCCCTCGCTTTCGACGATGGCGCGGACCTGGCCGAGCTTGGAGTCGAAGGCCCCCGACGCCACGGAGACGCCGAGCTGCGCCTGGCGGATGACCGGCGGGCCCTGCAGCGCCGGGACCTGCGTTCCGAGGTTTGCATCTGCCCCGCCTGGCTGCCCGTTGATCGTCGAGGGCTGGCCGGTCTGTCCCGGCTGGGTTCCACCGGACTGCGCCGGGGCAGGTTGCCGGGCTGCGCCTCCAGCAGATGAAGTCGTCGCGGCTCCGCTACAGGCGGCCGCCGCGGCAAGGACGGCGACAAAGACGAGAAACCTTTTCATCGAACGGCCTCCTGCTGCGTTGAGATTTGCTTGACAGAACGATCCGTCGCCCGGCAGGTAACATCGCGTCCGTGCTCCAGGTCAGGAACCTCGCCATCGATGTCGCCGCGCGCCGGGTGCTGTCCGACGCGAGCTTCAACGTGGCCGCCGGTGACAAGGTCGGCCTGGTGGGTCGCAACGGCGCCGGCAAGACCAGCCTGCTCAAGGTCCTGGCCGGCGAGGACGACGCCGTGGCGGGCGTTGCCCTGCGCCAGGGCACGCTGGGCTATGTCCCGCAAAATCCTCGCCCCCGCGCCGAGGCGGCCCAGACCGCGCTCTCTCATGTCCTGTCGGGTCGCGGCCTCGACCGAGCCGCGGCGCGGCTCGCCGAGCTGCATGGCGTCCTCGAACACGACCACTCACACGCCAGCATCGAGCGCTACTCGGAAGCCGAGGAGCACTACCGCGTGCAGGGCGGTTACTCGAGCGAGTCGGAGGCGCGCCGCATCGCGTCCGGCCTGGGCCTGAGGCTCGATCGTGTTGATCTGCCGCTGAGCGTCCTTTCAGGGGGTGAACGGCGCCGCATCGAGCTGGCGCGCGTGCTGTTCGCGGACGCCGACCTCCTCATGCTCGACGAGCCGACCAACCACCTCGATACGGACGCCAAGACCTGGCTGATGGATTTCCTGCGTGACTACCGAGGCGCGGTCATCGTCGTCAGCCACGACCTCGTCTTGCTCGACTCTTCGATTACGCGCGTGCTGCATCTCGATGCCGGCAGGCTGATCGAGTATCGCGGCACCTACTCGCAGTACCAGCAAGCACGCGCCCTCGAAGAGAAGCGGCTGACGTCACTCGCGGAGCGTCAGGAGTCGGAGATCAAGAGGCTGAGCCTCCTCGCCGAGGTGATGCGACGGCAAACGGCGAAGCGAGCGCGGACCGCCAAATCGATCTTCAAGCGGGTGGACCGGATGAAGGCGGTGCAGGTGGCAGCGCCCCGGCGCGAGCGCAAGGTGAAGATTCAGTTTCCTGAGCCGCCGCACAGCGGCCGGTCGGTCCTGACCGCGAACGGCCTCGCCAAGGGCTACGGCGGGCCGCTCGTGTTTCGAGACGTGACGTTCGAGATCGAGCGGCGGCAGCGGCTCGTGGTGATGGGATTGAACGGCGCCGGCAAGACGAGCCTGTTGCGAATCCTGGCCGGGCAGAGCGAGCCGTCCGCAGGCAGCTTTCGGCTTGGGCATGGCGTCTCGCTGGGCTATTACGCGCAGGAACACGAAGGAATCCGGTCTGGAATGACCGTGCTTGCGCACATGCGCGAGCAGTCAACCGCCGACGAACGGGACGTACGCGCCCTGCTTGGGATGTTCGGCCTCAGCGGTGATATCGCGCGGCAGGACGCAGGGACGCTCTCCGGCGGGGAAAAGACCAAGCTGGCGCTGGCGCAGATGGTCGCCGGCAAGCACAACTTTCTGCTGCTCGACGAGCCGACGAACAACCTGGATCCGCCATCACGCACGGCGGTGGCGCGAGCTCTCGCCTCCTGGCCGGGAACCATGCTGATCGTCAGCCACGACCCGGAGTTCGTCGAGTCCCTTCAGCCGGAACGGGTCCTGTTCATGCCCGAAGGGCGCGTCGACTACTGGGACGAAGAGCTGCTCGACGTCGTTTCGATGGCGTAACCGACAATAGCTTCGTGAGCGTCGAGGTTCGCGAGGTCGTAATGCCTGAGCTGCAGGGCGCCGAGGAGATCACGGTCGGCGCGTGGAGCAAGAAGCGCGGCGAGCCGGTGGCCGAGGGAGAGACGTTGATGGAGGCTCATACCGACAAGGTCAACGCCGAGATCCCGTCCCCGGTGGCGGGAATCGTCGAGGAGCTGCTGCTCGACGTCGGCGACCCGGTGAAGCCGGGCCAGCCCATCGCCAGGATCTCAGCGAAGTAGCGGTGCGTGTCGCCGTCGTCGGCAGCGGCGCCATGGGTGCCGCATCCGCGTGGCGGCTCGCCGAGCGTGGCGTCCGGGTTGTCAGCTTCGACCGCCACTCGCCGCCGCATGTGTTCGGCTCGAGGCACGGCGAGACGAGGATCACGCGCACCGCGTACTTCGAAGGTCCGTGGTACGTCCCGCTGCTGCGGGAGACGTTTCCGCTGTGGCGTGAGCTCGAACAATCGGCAGGCTCGCATCTGCTGACGCTCAACGGCGCCCTGATGATCGGCTCATCGGCATCGGATGCGGTGATGGGCGCTCGCGCAGCCGCCGCGGCGCATGGACTCGATATCGAGGTGCTGGAGGCGCGTGATGTTCACCGGCGCTATCCAGGTCAGGTCCTCAGAAGCGGAGAGGTCGCGATCCTGGATCGCCAGGCAGGCTTCGTACGGCCCGAGGCGGCTGTGGGCGCGATGATCGAGCGGGTGCTCGCCCTGGGCGGGGACCTGCGCAGGAACACAGTGGTGACATCGGTGGACGGGCTGACCGTCACCACGGCCGAGACTCGAGAGGCGTTTGATGCTGTGGTCATCGCTGCCGGCCCCTGGATGCACGACCTCGTGCCCTGGCTGCCGCTGACCGTCGAAC
>VBKD01000188.1 GCA_005888075.1 Chloroflexota bacterium | reverse complement strand
TCTTGATCCCTTCGGGATAAAACTGCTCATCCCAGCTCGCGTACAGCGAGTTGGTTAAATAGGCGCGATTTCCGTCGCGGCTGACCTCGACTATCTGCGGGCCGCCGTTCAGGGGTCCGCTCTTGGGATGCGCGGCCTTGCGCACGATGCCACCGAGGTGAACACTGCCTGTCTTCTTGGGCTTGAACGGATCGCTGACGTCGAACTGGAGGAATTCGCCGGTCCCCCAGGCTGAGACGTACAGCCAGCGATCGTCTAGCGAAAGGTTGATGTCGCTGACGAGTGGCGGCACCGCCTTGAAGCCCTTGAGTAGTGGCGGCAGGTCGTTCGGATCGGCAGGCTCGGCAGGGACCTCGATGACTTTCTCGACTTTGTAAGTTGACCCGTCGAGATACCACGTCCAGATCGATGAGCTGAGGTCCTTCAAGCTGACGACCACGCCGACGAATCCGTACGCCTTGCTCGGATCGTGGGCGGGACGAAGCTCGAGCACCATCTGCTGCTCCTTGCCGAGGTCGATCTCCTGGCGATGGCGTCGCTTCGGCAGATCCCAGATGTGGAGCTTGTGGCCGTACTCGCCGGCAAGTAGGAGCTCAGGATTGACACCGGCCTCGACCATGTTGGGCGTGCCCCATTCACTGGTGATCGCGGTGTCGTAGCCGAGGTGCCACCAGAAGTCATAGGCCAGTTGCTGCGGCCCGCGGTCGAGCTCCCAGCGGCCCTTGACCGCAAAGGTGTCGTGGTCGATGACGAAGATGCCGCCGGGAGCATTGCCGTCCGGAGCGCCGAGCGCGCTCACATAGATGCCGTCCGGCCCACAGTGAATGGTGTGCGGGCGGCTGTAGCCCGCCCGTTCGGCGATCTCTTTCGCCTCGATCGTGTGCACGAGCTTCGGTTGTTTGGGGTCTGGCTTGATGTCGAAAATGTAGATGCGCGACGAGCGCAATCCGGGAACCAGCAAGTAGCGTCGCTCGAGGTGAGGATGGGCGGCGTAAGGGCACAGAGCTGAGCTGCACACGTTCCATCCGAAGTGATGGAACTCGTCACCCACGTTCGGAACTTCGGCGCGGCCGACCTGCTTGCCAAAACCAGCCGACTTTGGGTCGACGTCCAGTGTCACTAGCCCGTCCGGCTTCTTCCGGGTCGGATCGAATGTGACCATGTAGGCCAGAGTTTCGACTGGTGCTTTTGCGGCGAGGCGTGGCGACGGGTAAAAGGTTTGATCGGGTCTGAGAAGGGTGGTTGCCATCTGTTGCTCCTATCACGCACCCAGGCGGGGTGGTACTCGTGGAGGAAAGGACAGGTCGCCTGTTGGCCCGGCGCGGGGCCCGTCCCCAATCTTTCGCGAGTTTATACCCGAAGCAATGAATCCGCTGGTCGGCCCCGCTCGTTTGTCGCCGGGCCCACGCCAAGGTTGATGTAAATCAGGCAACCGTCAACGCCGCCCCCAGGGCGCGCATGCCGACCATTTCTCGCCGATTGGCCGACTAGAGCCCTGCTCATCGACACCGCGGCTCAATTTTTGATGCGACGATTTCACGCAGCACTTCAGACGAATAGAGTTGCGTCCGTTCGACCGCGGTCGATCAGAGGGAAGCGTCCGGTACGAGTCGCCGGCGCAAGGTAGGGCGTTCCGCGAGGACAGACACTCCCATCACGCTTCCCTCAAAGTCGGATAGCTGATCACGCTCAGGCCGCGAGCGCCGCGACGGCTCGCGTACCGGTGGTCGCGATCGGCTGGAAACCAAAGGGAATCGCCCGGTTTCAGTAACTGCTCTTGATCAATTGGGCCGATCTCGAGCGTGCCAGCGAAACACAGGACGAACTCCTCGGTCCCGACCTGGTGTGGCCTCGACCGGTAATCGCCCGCGACCGGTAATTCGAGCGCCAAGATCTCCGTCCGATGCGGCCGCCCTTCCGTCAACAGCATCTGCCCGGCAAGCCCCGACTCGGACGCAAACGGAGCGCCCTCACCCGCGCGAAGGAACCTCGTGCGTGGCGGCTCCGCCTCACCCAAGAGCACTCCCAGCGACAAGCCCAAGGCCCCCGCCAATCGCCACAGCGTCTCCAGCGACGGATTACCCGCACCCGCCTCGATGGTCGAGAGGTTGGCCTTCGACACCCCGCTCTTTGCAGCCAGCGTGCCAAGTGACAACCGAGCCGCCTCACGATGGGCGCGGACTGAACGCCCCAACTGCTGCGCAGGACCCAGGGCGTGCGCACGCGACACCGCTCCGATCACGTCACCTACTATACTGAACGATCGGTCGCCCTGGCGAACAACGCTGACATTGTAGAGAAGCGAAAAGGTAGCAAGGAGGGAGCACTGTGGCTAAGTCCAAGCAGGTGATCTTCACCGATAAGGCAGTGAAACCAGTCGGACCGTACTCGCAGGCTGTACGTGCGGGCGACTTCCTGTTCATCTCCGGGACAGTACCGGTGGATCCCGTGACCGGCCAGGTCGTTGCTCGTGAGATCGCTGTCCAGACCCGGCAGGTCTTCGACAGCATCAAGGCGATTCTCACGGCCGTCGGCGCGACGATGGACGATCTGGTCAAGGTCACCATTCACCTGCATGACGCGAGCGACTGGCCGGCGATGAACGAGGTGTATCGCACCTATTTCACTAGCTACCTGCCTGCCCGAATGGCCTTTGAGGGTAAGCCGCCTCTTGATTACCTGGTAGACGTGGACGCCATCGCGTACCTACCCGCATAGGCCACGGCTGTTGTTTTCCCACGCAGAGTTCGATCATCACGAACAGGTTCTTTTCTGCCACGAGGAGCGGACCGGGCTTCGCGGGATAATCGCAGTCCACAGCACTGCCTTGGGGCCAGCAGCCGGCGGCTGCCGCATGTATCCCTACGCGACCATCGACGACGCCCTGACCGACGTGCTGCGCCTGTCAAAAGGGATGACCTACAAGAACGCCATTGCCGGGTTGCCCCTGGGCGGCGGCAAATGCGTCATCGTCGCCGACCCTTCGCGGGCCGATAAGCCCGATCTGCTACGCGCCTTCTCCAGGCATGTGCAAGCCCTGGGCGGGCGATATTGGACGGCAATCGACGTAGGCGTCGGGCCGGCCGACGCCGACATCCTGGCCGAGAACTGCGATTTCGTCTTTGCTCGCGCAAGCCAGTATCCAGACGGTTTCAATCCGTCGCTGTTCACCGCACTGGGGTGGCTTCGTCGGCGTCCAGGCTGTGGCCGCCCATATCTGGAACCGGACCGATCTCAAGGGTCTGCGCGTGGCGATCGAGGGGCTCGGCGCGACGGGCCGTGATTTGGCGCGGCAGCTGCACGAGGCGGGCGCCAAACTCGTGGTCGCGGACGTGAAGGACGAAGCGGTCCGCGACGTCGTCGCCAGCTTCGCGGCCGAGGCCGTGGCACCGCAGGCGATCCATGCGCAGGATGTAGAAGTTTTTGCCCCCTGTGCGCTCGGCGGCGTCCTCAACGATGTGACCGTGCCGGAGATTCGGGCGCGCGCCGTCTGCGGCCTCGCAAACAACCAGCTCGCCGAACCTCGTCATGGCGAGGCGCTGCGCGAGCGTGGCATCACCTACGTCCCGGACTTTGTTGTCAACGCTGGCGGCATGATGGGAGCCTCGACGGTGATCTACGGCACGCCCTCCCGCGAGGCCTCGCTACAGCGCATCCTCGGCTTGCGCGAAACCATCCTATCCGTGCTGCGCGAGGCGGATGCCCAAGGCCGTCCCAGCTCCGATGTCGCTGATGAAATCGCCCGCGCCCGCATCACGGGAGCGCGGCGCGAGAGGGGCTGAGACACAACAAACACCAAGGAGGAAACCGATGCCAGCCTATGTCGTCGCCATGATGTCGATCCACGATCCGCTGACCTATCGCGAGTACACCGACCGCACCCCATCGACGGTGAAAAAGTATGGCGGCAAGTTCCTCACTCGCGGTGAGCCCGTCACGACCGTCGAGGGCGAGGAGTACAAGGACCGCATGGTCATCCTTCAGTTCCCAAGCATGGCTCAAGTTCAGGCTTGGTTTGCCGACCCCGCTTACCAGGAGGCGATGGCCTTCCGGCATGCCGCATCGACAATGCAGCTGCTCGTCGTGCAGGAGGGCGGGGCGAACACCGAAGACCCGAACCCCATTCTTTGAATGTCACAAAGCACGGACCTCGCTTGCCAGAACGTTGTGTCGCGTCGGACCTGATGGAGACGCTCAAGGACTCCTAGACAACTGGGACTTGGTCCGCTCGACTTTAGACGGGCTCACCGGTGTCCACGACGCCGAAGACAACCCGACGAAGTCAGGGGAATGACCTTACGGTCCTGACCTGTGCGCCGGCAGCGCACCGGCGTGGACAGCGCCTTTGATTTTCAACCCAGGTGCCTCACGGTCCTGGGGCCGTGCGCGTGCTGATATATCGGCTGTGCGAGAGCGCGAGTTCAATCGACGATCCGCAATCCACCTTGGACGGGGCTGCCGCCACCTAGTTCCAAGAAACTCTGTGACCTCCCTGTGACACCCGCGCCCCAGACGGAGCAGGCGAAGACCTCGATTTGAATACGATTTTTGGTCGGGGGCCCGGGATTTGAACCCGGGGCCTCACGGTCCCGAACCGGCCTAATGTCGTGTCCTTCCGTATCCCAGCGGCTCCTCCAGTGTCCTCCTGTGCTTGATTGGCGCCTTGGTCGTGACCTTGCGTGTCCTCCCGTATCCTCCTGGTTCCGGAATTGCGTGACACGGCTGTGACCTCCGCGGTGGTCAGTGCCATCGCTAAAGGCGCTCATTTCTGGGTCAACCTCGGACAGACTGGCTCATGCGGCCAAGTCTTGCCATCGGTGTCTAGCTTCGCGGACCGAGGATGATCACCATTACAGTCCAGGCACAGCCAGCCGAGGCCCCCGCATCCACGGTGCGCGGACCCGCGTCGGGGTTGTCGTGGGCGTGCATGACGCCGCTCCCATGCGGATCGCTGTCATTGGGCTGGGTAAAGTCCCCAGTTGCCTGGGTCTTGCCATCGCCGTCCCGTATGGACGTGTAGAAGTAATGGTCGCTGCCAGTGCAGTTATATGACCAGTACATTTCCCAGTCGCCGTTGGCGGTCCTCCCCAATGCTTCAACAGCACTTGTGAACGGCGGGGAGAGTTTGTCCCATCCCGAGGCGCAGTAAGGCTGACCGCTTGGACACTCGCCGGTCATCACGAACGCTACTCGCGGGAAAGCTACGTGGATGGCTGATTGATCAGCGCGAAGGTTCTCGCATGCGACGCTTCCATAGACCGTGATTAGGCCACTATCTCTGACCGTATAACTCAGCGTGCCCAATGTGACCCGGCAAATGACATCGCCGCTGGGCTGGCCTACCCGGCCAGTACCGTAAGGTTGCCCCGTTGCAGGGTCCAACCCCGCGTATGGGAACCCGTCGGTGTTGGCACCTGGGCCCGCCGGTATGAATTGTCGGCACGCCGCGTCGGCGCCTTGACCACTGACTTCAATATTGAGGTTCGAATCGGAGTATCCAACCGTGCAATCAGGAGGTTTGGATGCCGCGCCCACCCCCACGATTACGCCAAGCAGTATCAGGGTGCCAACGACAATGCCGCCCACAACCGCCAGCGTCCTTTTTGGAAGGGGCAACGGTGGGACGGCACCGCTTTCGTGCTGCCGGCT
>VBKD01000187.1 GCA_005888075.1 Chloroflexota bacterium | reverse complement strand
GTCGACGAGCAAGGTGCACGCGCCGCATTCGCCGAGGTCGCAGCACTCTTTGGTCCCGGTGAGGTGGAGATCGTCGCGGATGAAGTCGAGCAGCGTGGTGCTTTCGCCAACTTCAACGTCGCGCTCGATTCCGTTGACGGTCAGATGTATCGAGCTGGTCACGCTGCGCGCAGCCTCTCGATGCTTGCGCGGAGCGCGCGCCGGCTCATCACAAGGAGCATGGCCTCGCGATATTCGCGGCTCCCTCGGACGTCGGAGATGGGACTCGCGTGCGCGATCAGCCGCCGCAGGGCGTCGTCCTTCGCCGCGTCGGCGGCTGCTGGATCGGCCAGCACCCCGGTGTCATCCGCGACCAGGAATGGCCGCGGCCCGACCGCTCCATACGCAAATCGCGTACGACCGGCCGCTTCGACCATGCAGCACAGGCTGATGGTGGCAAGGTCCACCCCACGCCTGCGCGTGATCCGGGCGAACGTCGCCTCGCGGCGTTCGGGCGCGATGGGCAGATCGATCGAAGTGACGAGCTCCCCCTTCCGCAGCACCGTCTGCCGTGGCCCGACGAAAAACTCGTCGAGCTTGACGCTGCGCGTACCGCCGGCGCTAGCCAGATTCACCGTGGCGTCGTAGACGAGGAGCGCGGGAGCGGTGTCCGCGGCGGGTGACGCGTGGCAGATGTTGCCGGCGAGCGTCGCTCGATTACGGATCTGAATTGATCCGACGGTCGCGGCCGCTTCGACCAGCGCCGGGAAGATCGCCCGGACATGCTCGTTCTCCTGCACCTCGGTCATCGCGGTGGCCGCGGTGATCGTCATCGAGGAACCGGAGACGGTGATCGCCGGCTGAAGCTCGGCCACGCGCTTCAGGTCGATCACCACCGTGGGCCGGCGCGTGCGGTTCCGCAGCTCGACCACCAGGTCAGTTCCGCCGGCCAGCAACGTGGTGCCGTCGCCGTGCCTTTCGAGCAAGGCAAAGACTTCGGCGAGGGTCGTCGGCCTGGCATATGAAAACGGCTGCATCAGGTGCCGGTCTCAGAGGACCTTGCGTCGCGTCTTAGTTTGGTCTCGCCATTCGGTCGGCGGCCAGAGCGCCGGCATGGGGCGCCGCCTCACCGGCGCTCTTGAGAATTTCGACCACCCCGGTCGTGCCGTTGACGCGGATGCGGTCGCCGTCCTTGATGGTCCTCGTCGCCGAAGAGGTGCCGATGACCGCCGGGATGGCGAACTCTCGCGCCAGCACGGCGGCGTGGGACGTGAGCCCGCCGGCGTCGGTGACCAGGCCGGCCATCTTGGTGAACAGTGCCACCCAGGCCGGGTTCGTCATCTGGCAGACGACGATGTCGCCCTTGCGCACGTGGTCGAACTGCTCGACCGTGAGGACGACGCGCGCGGCTCCTTCGACCACTCCGGGAGAACCGCCCAGTCCTTCGATGCGCCCTTCGACCTTAGGCGCTTCCCGGTTGAACTTCTCCGGGAAGCCCCAGTTGGCCAGGTAAGGCACGGCGAGCTGCGTCTCGGTGACGGTGCCGATCCAGTCGTGAGGTCGCAAACCGTATGCGGCCTCACGATCAGCGCGGCGTGTCGCGATGTGCTTGCGCGCGTCGATCGCGGACTGGTCCGCCATGAAGATCCGGAGCTCGTTGTACTTGAGAAACATGACGTCGTCCGGCTGGCTGAGCGCGCCACCATCGACGAGCTTCTCGCCGATTGCCATCAGGACCAAGCGCAGATGGGCGTTCGCTCCCTGGTCGATGTAGAAGTGATGGTCCGGGGTGAGCGGAGCCATCATCAGGTTGATCTCGTTGACACGCCGCAACTCTTCAAGTGCTTCGCCCGACAAGCCGTCCAGGAGCTCCGACGTCGCCGATTCGATGTCCTTCTGTACCGCTTCGATGGTCGAGGGGTAGTCGTAGCCGGTCTCCAGATATCCGTGCACCAGCTCGATGACCGGCTCGGCCTGCTCTCGCACTGTCGGAAAGATGAACTCGTGGCTCCACACGGCGTGGTAGCCGTACTCGCGCTGATATGGCGCGACTCGATCCTTCAAAAAGCGGCGACCGCGGTCCGACTGCTCGAGCGCCAGCTTGATTTCTTTGGCCGTTTCTCCACGAAACGCGTTGGACAGCTCCCGGTCCTGCCTGACCGTTTCCTTGAGCTCCCACAGCGCTTTGATCGAATCCCAGTTCCGATCCTTCGATGAGTTCTGCAGGCGACCGAGCAACGCCTCGTCGACGCTGCCTCGCCACTTCTGCATCGCGGCGCGCAGGTTGAGCGTGGCGGAGAACTGAGAGAAGTTGGCCATCCAGTGGATCTTCCAGTGCCGGTCGTGGATGTCGATCGCGTCCTCGAGCAGGCACGCGAGGTCCATCATCGTCAGCCGGTCCGCTGCATCGAGCTTGTCCTCGAGGTACGCGTAGTTGCGCTTCATCTCGGGGACGAGGCGGTCGCGCCACCAGGCGCCGAAATTCATGCCATAGGTCGGCAGAACCGCATCGAGATACTTGCCGACCTTGGCGGGATAGGTCGAATCACGGGGCACACGCGCCGCGTACCGGTAGCCGTACTCGGTCGAATCGATGAGCATGTTCGGGTCGGCCGGGATGACCGCCGTGTACACGTATCCATTGACGAATTTCGCCAGCCAGTCGGCCGCAAAGGGCGTGCCGAAGCGCCTGAACATGTGGTCGCACGTCAGCCACCAGCCGCCGATGTCCGCGAACATGGGGCTGAGGGGATTCGGGCAGTGGAGGTCGTCGAACACCCACAGGAGCTGTTTCTCGGCTTCCGATCCCCACGTCACGGGGAACTCGTCGCTGCCGAGGAACTGTCCGAGAACCTCCTCCCGCGGGTTCGCCACGAGATCGATTATCGCGTCCCGAACGGCCCCGTGTGCGAAGCCGCTTATCATGATTTGGCGACCTCGAATCGCGGTCGAACCATGACTGCCTCTGTGCATCGCGTGTCGTACAGGAGTCCACTGCATCAAATGACGCAGACGACTCCGACGTGCCTCTGGAACGACTCAGCAGCGATCGACGAGCTGACTCACTCGATCGAAGACGGCGCTGTCGGCGCGACGTGCAACCCGGTAATCGCCGTGGCGGTCCTCAAAAAGGAAATGGCCATATGGCGGGCCCGCATCGAAACCCTGCTTCGCGAGATGCCGAGCGCCACGGAGGACGACATCGCATGGACCCTGGTCGAGGAGCTGTCCGTGCGGGCGGCCAAGCTGCTCGAGCCGGCGTTCCAGGAGTCTGGCGGTCGAAACGGCCGGCTGTCGATCCAGACGGATCCGCGGCTGTACCGCGACCCCGCGGCGATCGTCGAGCAAGCCGTGCGCTTCAACCGGCTCGCTCCGAACATGATCGTCAAGATCCCGGTCACCCGAGCCGGAATCCAGGCCATAGAAGAGGCGACGTATCGAGGTATCTCGATCAACGCGACGGTCAGCTTCACGCTCCCCCAAACCATCGCCGTGGCCGAGGCGGTCGAACGCGGACTTCGCCGCCGCGAGAACGAGGGCCTCGACATCTCGTCGATGGGACCGGTCTGCACCATCATGGTCGGCAGGCTCGATGACTGGCTCAAGGTGCTCATGGAAAGAGAGGGCATCTCGGTCGAGCCCGGCTACCTCGAGTGGGCCGGCGTGGCCGTTTTCAAGAAGGCTTACGAGATCTACCGCGAGCGCGGCTACAGGCTGCGGCTCCTCTCGGCGGCTTTTCGCAACCACATGCATTGGAGCGAGCTCATCGGCGCGGATGCCGTGATCTCGCCGCCCTACGCATGGCAGCAGAGATTGAACAAGAGCGGCATCGAGGTGAGGTCGCGCATCTCGGAGCCGGTGAACCGCGAGGTGGTGAGCCAGCTCCTCACGCATTTCCCAGACTTCCGCCGCGCGTATTCCGAGGACGGCCTGACCGTGGACGAGTTCGATTCTTACGGGCCGACCCGTCGCACCCTGCGACAGTTCATCGCCGCCTGCGGCGACCTGGCCATGATCGCTCGCGACGTCATGGTTCCCAACCCCGACCAACCATAAAGGTGACGCCGAGTTGAAGCTGGGCTTGCTGACCGCGGCCTTTCCTGACCTGACCCTGGAGGACGTCGCCGCGTGGGCCTCCGAGACCGGCTTCGAGGCACTCGAGGTCGCGTGCTGGCCGGCCGCCGGGGCGGAGCGCAGGCGATATTCGGGCGTCAGCCATATCGACGTCGATGCGCTGGATGCCGACGCGATCAAGCGCGTGCGGGAGATCTTCGACCGTCGCGGGCTGGCGATTTCAGCCCTCGCCTACTACCCGAACCCGCTCGATCCCGATCCGGGGCTGCGCTCACACGCGCAGGCGCACTTGAAAAAGGTGATCGAGGCGGCCGCCCGCCTGGAGGTGAACTTGGTGTTCACCTTCATCGGCCGAAACCAGAGCCTTCCCGTAGAGGCCGCGTTCGCGGAGGTGCTCGACCAGTGGCCGCCGATCGTCCGGTTTGCCGCCGAGCGCGGCGTGCGGATCGCGATCGAGAACTGTCCGATGATCTTCTCCCCCGACGAATGGCCCGGAGGCAGAAACCTCGCTTACTCGCCCGCCCTGTGGCGGCGCCTTTTCGAGGCGATCCCGGAAGAGACCCTGGGACTGAACCTCGATCCGTCCCATCTCGTCTGGCAGTTCATCGACTACCAACGAGTGGTGCGTGAATTCGGTCATCGGATTTACCACGTGCACGCGAAGGACATGGAGATCGACCGCGACGGCCTGTACGCGAACGGCGTCATGTCCCTCGGCATGGGCTGGCAGGTGCCCCGCCTGCCGGGACTCGGTGAGGTGCAATGGAATCGTTTCATTGCCGGGCTCATCGCCGCGGGTTACGACGGTGCGGTGTCGGTGGAGCACGAGGACCGCTCTTTCGAGGGCGACCTCGACCTGGTGAAGCGTGGCTTTGTGCTAGCCCGCAACACGCTTCGTCCCCTCCTCGTATGAGGACCACCCGGCGTACGTTTGACACTGGGAAGGTCGCCGCTTACGATCTCTGCCATCATCTGCGGCAAACGATTTCCCCGTCCGGGGCTGCGAGGCCCAGCCAGGCGGTTTCGAACGCACGATTGAAACGTAGGAGGTAGGCGTATGTCAGGACGTACATGGCCGAAGGCCATCGGGTTGGTGCTGGCCGCCGGCTTGCTGGCGGCTGCCTGTGGTGGGTCGAACACTCCATCAGGCAGCACGAAATATGTAGTCGGCATCTCGAACACGCTGACCGGCAACGGTTTCCGCGAGGAGATGATCTGCTCGATCAAGGCCCAGGCGAAGGCCTCGGGCATCGTCTCCAAGGTCATCGTCGCCAACCGCACGACCGACCCCAGCGGACAGATCTCCGACGTCCGCAGCCTCATCTCGGCCGGCGTGAATGTGATCGTGATGAATCCGTCTGACCGGAGCGCGCTGGACGCGGTCATCAAGCAGGCCACGGACAAGCACATCGTCGTCGTCACGGTCGACCAGGGCGTGACCTCGAGCACCGCATACCAGCTCTACAACAACCAGGTGAAATACGCCGAGCTCGGCGCGGACTGGCTGTTCAAGCAGCTTGGCGGCTCTGGCAACGTGGTCGAGATGCGCGGGATCAACGGGGTCTCCGCTGACGCTGACCGCCACCAGGGCTTCCTGAAGACCGTGGCCAACTACCCCAACATCCACGTGGTCAAGGAAACCTTCACCAACTGGTCCCT
>VBKD01000186.1 GCA_005888075.1 Chloroflexota bacterium | reverse complement strand
GACGGACAGGTCGTGCCCGGGTTCTTCAGCACCGAGGCCGGCAGCCCAACCGCCGCCAGAGCCGAGTCCACGGTGGCTTTGATCTGAGCGTCATACAGATAGGGGTTCGCCTGCTTGCCGGCGTCGAACCAGGAGCCGTGGCGCGCCCCCTCCCGTGCGGCGTTCGAAAGAGCCTCGCTGATGTAGATCGAGCGGCCGATGTCGACCAGGCCGCCAACCAGCAAAAGCAGCACCACCGACGAGATGGCGAACTCGACCAGGGACTGGCCGCGCTGGCCAAAATCCTCGCGTCCGAGTATCAGATAAGGGGGGCGCGACAGGGGCATATCTTGCCTATGATGGGTCGGCCTTGCGGACGTTAACCTCACGCCGGCCATTCACCCTGATCGGTATTTTGCTTGCTTTGCTCGTAATTGTTGCCTTCGTACTCGTAGCTCTTAACGCCGGGCAGCAGTCGAGCAGTCCCCCCATGACAGTGGTCGTAGCCGCCAAGGACCTCTCACCAAGGGTCGCCATCAGCAACGCCTCGGTCCAGCTCAAGACGATCCCGGTACCGGCCAGCTACCCGAAGATCTATTTCACCCGGACGCAGGACGTCCTCGGCATGGTCCCGCTGGTCGGCATCCTGGCGGGGCAAGCCCTCACCGCCAACGACGTGGCCGCGCCCAACCAGGCCGCCGGCGTGCAATCCGCATACCTGAACATCCCCACCGGCTACGTCGCCCTCACGATCCCGACCAGCGAGCAGCAGGGCGTCGCCTTCTACCCCCAGGAGAACGACTACATAACCGTCATCGCGACCGTCACCGTCGGCAGCAAGGTCGCGACGAAAACGATCTTCACCAACGTGCACGTGCTCAAGGTCGGCACGCCATCCGCCGGCGTCAACGCCAGCCCTGGCAGCCTGACCATCGTCGTCACGCAGTGCCAGGCCGAGATCATGACCTGGTTCCAGGCGTTCTCAGCGCTCAAGTACACCCTGGAGTCCTACCACGACTACGCCGCACAGCCGGCCAATTCGACGCCGGATGCCGCCTGCAAGGACGTCGGGTCAGCCAAGGGAGTCACCCTGCAGCAGATCCAGGCCGCCTATCCGTCCCTTTTCTAGAGGGACGCTCGAAATGAACCTGCCGCCTGAGTTTCTCGTCTCGATTCCTATGGCGGCCGCAATCATCATTTTCTTCTGGAGCCTGGACAGGGTCCGGAAAGAGCGGGCGTCTGAGCCCACGCTGCCGATGCCCCCGCGCGCCACGCCGCGTGATCTGGTCGAAAGACTCCTGAAACCCGCGGCCGAAAATCTCAGTGAGCGGCGCCGCGCGGAGGGCAAGCCCACCCTCCCCGAAGACCTCGCCCGGGCCGGCCTGAGCATCACGGCCGCCGAATATCTGTTGATCCGGATCGGCGCGGTTGCTCTGGGTGCGCTGGCCGGGCTCCTCCGATTTGGATTCGGCTTCGGGCCGATCATCCTCGCCGCGGTGGGCTTCGCGGTTCCTCCCCTGATCGTGAACTACCTTCAGAGCAGGCGCCAGGCGAGGTTCAACGCGCAGCTCGGCGGAATGCTGCAGCTGCTATCCAACTCACTCAAGACCGGTTATGCCATCGACCGCGCTTTGGAAACGGTTGCCTCCAAGTCGCAGCCCCCGGTGTCCACCGAGTTCGAGCGGGTGGCCACCGAGATCACGCTCGGCACATCTGTCGAGGACGCGCTGAGCGCGCTGTTGTTGCGCATCAACAGCCCAGACCTGGAATTCATCGTGACCGCGATCCTCTTGCACAGCCGGGTTGGTGGCAACCTGGCAGAGGTTCTCGACAACATCTCGGACACGCTGCGCGACCGCCTGCAGACCAAGCGCGACATGAGCGTGCTCACGGCGCAATCGCGCGCCTCCACCGGCATCATCACGGGCTTGCCGATCCTGCTCGCCCTTGGCCTCTACATTTTCGTTCCGGGTTATTACGCGCCGATGACCAGCACCTTCATCGGTTACGTGCTGCTTGGGATGGCCGCCTTCCTGATCTTCATCGGCAACCTGATCATCCAGCGAATGACAGCTCTCGAGGCCTGAGCCAATGCTTCCCATCGCGGCGGCCGCGGGCGTCATCTGCGCGATCATCGTGGTGGCCTACTTCGCGGCGCTCGACCAGTACCGCGCCGCGGCGGCCAATGGCTCATATCCGGCCGCCCCACCTCGCCAGACCTTTGTCAAACGTCTTGAAACTCTCATGCGCCCGCTGGCGACGCGCCTGCCGCCACGGACGGTCGGCGGGCTGCGCCAGAAGCTGAGCCGGGCCGGCGATCCGCTCAGCCTCACCCCCTCCGGCTTTCAGGCGATGCGCTACGCCCTGGCCGCGCTCCTGGCCATCGCGGGCCTGGCGATCGGCCTGATCTTGCCGTTTCCCATCCCTCTGGTCGTTCAGGTCCCGTTGACCGGCGGAGTCCTGGCGGTCGCGGGCTACTTCCTCCCGAACCTGTGGCTCGAGCAGCGTATCGCGCAGCGGCGCCAGCAGATCCAGCACACGCTCGCCGAAGCGACCGACCTTCTGACACTGGTCGTTGAGTCAGGGATGAGCCTGGACGAGGGGTTGCTGAGCATCACGGAGCGCTTCCACAACGCTCTCGGCGACGAGATCGGCAAGGTGCTCCGCGAGATCCGTCTGGGCCGCCCGCGCATGGCCGCACTCGAGAACATGGCCGACACGATTGGCGTGGCCGACCTTCATCACCTGGTCGAGTCGATCGTGCAATCAGATCAGATGGGTGTGCCAATCGCCCGGTTGTTGCGTGTCCAGGCGACGGAGCTGCGACGACGCCAGCGACAGCTCGCTCAGGAGCGCGCCGCTCAGGCGTCATCGCGGATGGTGTTCCCGATGGTCGGCTGCATCTTCCCCGTCCTCTGGATCGTGCTCCTTGGCCCGGCCATCATCCAGGCCCTCGGGGCCTTCAAGTAACAACCCATGGCAAATCGAACCGGACCTCGTGCATCGAATCAGTCGTTCAGCGATCTCGACAAGCCGCTGTACACGATCAGCGTCGCCGCGGAGATCCTCGAGACCCATCCACGCACCTTGATGCTGTACGAGGACGCCGCGCTGATCGAGCCGCATCGCACAGGCACGAATCGCAGGCGCTACTCACAGCGCGACATCAGCAAGGTCCAGGTCATCCAGCACCTCACGCGCGAGAAAGGCGTCACGCTGGCCGGCGTGCGCCACATCCTGAGCCTCTTCGAGGTCATGAAAAAGCACCGCGTGGAACCGCCTGCGGAGCTGAGAGAGATCTTCGATCGATACGCACAGCTGATCTAGATTCGAAAGCGAAATTAAAAAATGGCGAGCGCGTCGTCCTTACCCCTCTCCCATTTATGGGAGAGGGTCTGGGTGAGGGTCGAGAAAGAAAGCTACTCTCCTGCTGCTTTCTTTCGCCTCTTGGCTGCCGGCGCCCACAGGCTCTCCAGGTCGTAATACGACCGCTCCCCCGGTAGGAACACGTGGGCGAGCACCGAATCGAAGTCGAGCAGGATCCAGCCCGCGTCTTGATAGCCATCCACGGCGAGCGGCCTCATCTGCTTCGCCTTGGCCGCCTCCACCATCCCGTCCGCGATGGCGCGCACCTGACGGTCGGTCTCGCCCTCGCAGATGACGAAGTAGTCGGCGACCGAAGTCTGATCGCGCACGTCGATCACGACCGGATCCCATGCCTTCTTCTCGACGGCCGCCCCTCGCAGCAAGCGAGCCAGCTGAAGCGCCGTAAGTCCCTTTGCCTTGGGGCTCAACTCATTGATTATCCATATAGAGGCGGTGCGTTGTGATGAACCTTTCCACCGCGGCGGGGACCTCACCGGTGATCGGCCGGCCCGCACGGATCGCGCTTCGCAGCGCGCTGCCCGAGACGTCCGGGGTTGGCCGCAAGCACAGCACGACGTCCTCCGGTTTGAGACCCGCCGCCGCCAGCTGCTGAAAGTCAGGGCTCGAGGTTCCGGGCCGGCTCACGATCACGACCCTCGCGAGCCGTTTGACCGTGTCGGGCTCATGCCACGATGAGAACAACCTCGCCGCGTCCCAGCCGAGGATCAAAAACAGCTCGTCGCCCGGAAACGCCGCCTGCAGCGCGGCCAGCGTGTCGGCCGTACACGAAGGACCGCCACGACGAACCTCGATGTCGGATACCTGAAACGCCGCCTCTCCATCGATCGCAAGCCTGGTCATCTCCACTCGCGCGTCCGGACCAGCAACGGCAGCCGGCCGGTGCGGTGGCTGCGCGCTTGGAATGAACAGAACGCGGTCGAGGCCGGCGCAGTCCATCGCCGCTCGGGCAGCCGCGAGGTGACCGTTGTGGACTGGGTCGAAAGTCCCGCCGAGCACCCCGATCTTCATGGCTGGTACTCGAACTCGACGCCCGCCACTCGCACCGTGTCTCCTGGCTGAACGCCCGCCGTCTCGAGGGCCGCGTTCACGCCCAGGCGGTCCAACTCTGTCTGGAATCGAGCCAGCGACCCTTCCGACTCGAGATCGGTCCGTTCCACGAGCCGCTCCACGCGTTCGCCCCGCACCTCGTAGCCGAACGGGCGCCGCTCGATCACCATCTCGCCGCTCGGCTTGACGGCCAACTTGGTCACGTTGCGCGGGGGCGCCGGTTGCGATGGTTCAGGTGCGGAGGCAACCGCCTTGATCGCGGCGCGAAGCAGCTCGGGCAAACCGTCGCCGGCCAGCGCCGAGACGAAATGGACGCCCTTGCGGCGCGTCCGCTTGCTCAGGAGTCGCGCGGGCTCGAGGTCGATCTTGTTGACGGCGACGAGGTACGGACGCTGCGACAGCTCTCGGGAGAACTGCTCGACTTCTTTGCGAACCGTCTCGAGGTTTTGCCACGGGTCCGGTGACGAACCATCGAGCACGTAAACCAGCACGCGAGTCCGCTCGACGTGGCGGAGAAAACGCTGGCCGAGGCCGGCCCCCTGGGCCGCCCCCTCGATCAGCCCGGGGATGTCCGCAATGACCACCCGGGTGTCATCGATCTCCGCCACGCCGAGCTCTGGATCCAGCGTGGTGAACGGATAATCCGCGACCTTCGGTCGCGCGGCAGTCAGCGCTGCGAGCAGCGAAGATTTGCCGGCGTTCGGCGGTCCGACCAATCCGATGTCGGCGATGAGCTTGAGGTCGAGCGTGAGCTGAAGCTCCTCGCCTGTCAGGCCTTGCTCTGCGTAGTCGGGCGCATGCCGTGTCGAGCTCTTGAAGTGCACGTTGCCACGCCCGCCCGCGCCGCCTCGGGCAACGACGGCGGTCGCACCAGGCCGGTCAAGATCAGCGACCAGCGCGCCGTCACGGTCCAGCGCCAGCGTGCCGACCGGCACCTCGAGCACGATGTCCGCGCCGTTGCGCCCGGTCTTGCGGCCCCCTGCGCCGTCCGCCCCCGCCTCGCCCTGCCAATTCACACGGCGCTTGTACTCCGACAGGTCGGTGAGGTCGGTGGTCGCCTTGAGGATCACCGAGCCGCCGCGGCCGCCGTCGCCTCCATCAGGCCCGCCACGAGGTGTAAACGGTTCGCGACGGAATGCGCCGGCCGTCCTTGCCCACCCGCTCGTACTTGACGAGGCCGGAGGCAAGCGCGAAGAGGGTGTGGTCGCGTCCCAGCCCGACGCTGTCGCCTGGAGTGATCTTGCTCCCGCGCTGGCGAACGAGGATGGTGCCGGCATTCACTGTCTGACCCGCGTAGATCTTCACGCCAAGCATCTTGGGCTTCGAGTCGCGCCCGTTGCGGGACGACCCGCCGCCTTTCTTGTGTGCCAACTACTCAGTCTCCTTCTTGGAACGCCTGGCCGTTCGCTTGGGCGCTTCCTTCACCTCTTGAACCGTATCTTCGGCGGGCGCGACTTCGGCCTTCACCTCGGCCTTCTTCGGCGCCGCCTTCGCCCTGCTCCTGGGCTTGGCTTCCGTCTTGGTTTCGGTCGCGGTTTCCTTCTCCACTCCGATCCCGCCAACGGTGAGGATCTCCAATGCGGTCAGGTCGGCGCGGCCGCCACGATGGACGCGGACCCGCTTCTTCGACTTGTACCGGATGCTTTCGATGCGCGGGCCCTTGCGATGAGCCAGGACCTTCGCCTCGACATCGATGCCATCGATGACGGGAGCCCCGACCTTGATCTCCTTGCCGTCGTTGAACAGCAGGACACGGCCCAGCGTCAGCGACGAACCCGGTTCCGCCGTCAGGCGGTCCACCAGGATTCGGTCGCCCGGGGCTACGCGGTACTGCTTTCCTCCGCTGACGACAACGGCCGACAGCGATTCGTCTGGCTTGGGCACGGCGACAGATTCTACCAAGTAGACGAGATTCGAACCCTGCGGTCGGGTTCGGGCACGGCCTCGATGGCAAATGCGGCCGGGGCATGGACCACGACCCGGCGGCGGAGCGTGATCGACTGGACCATGCCGAGCGCGGCGAAGGTGGTGATGGTCGCCGAACCGCCGTATGAGATCAGCGGCAGGGGAATGCCCGCGATCGGCAGCAACCCGATATTCATGCCGATGTTCTCGACCACCTGCACCAGCAGCATCACGAACACGCCCGCCGCGATCAGCTCACCGAAGCGGTCCGGGGCCACCGCGGCCGATTTCAGCATCCGGACCATCAGGGCGCCGTAGAGGGTCAGCAGGATGAGGCTGCCCAAGAGTCCGAACTGCTCGGCGAAGATCGCGAACACGAAGTCGGTCGCCCGCTCCGGCACAAAGCCCAGCGGGCCTTGCAGGCCGTGGAGCCAGCCCTGGCCGAAGAACCCGCCCACGCCAACCGCGATCCGCGCCTGCAGCAGGTTGTACCCCGCTCCGAGCGGATCGGAGTCCGGGTTGAGAAAGATGTCGAGGCGCCGCCGCTGGTAGCCGTGCAGCAGGATCGGAAGCGTCGGGATCGCGACGATGGTGGCGATGGCCAGCGAGGCCAGCTGGCCGGGGCGGATGCGGCCGGCCCACAGCATTCCGAGGAGGACCGCAACCAGCACGATCGTGGTGCCGAGGTCGGGCTGGGTGAGGATCAGCGCGGCAGGAGCGGCCACGAGCACGAGCACGAGGCCGAAGGTGCGCCATCCCAGACGTTCCTCTCGCGAGAGCAAAGCAGCCAGCACGATCACCAGCAGCAGCTTCGAAAGCTCGGAAGGTTCGAGCGGAAAGCCCATCAAGGAAAGCCAACGCCGCGCTCCGAGGGCGCTGTGGCCGACCAGGTGGACGGCCACGAGCATCAAGAGCATCGCCGCGTAGATGCCGGCCGCGAGCGGCAGCAGCCGCCGGTAGTCGAACATCGCCGCTGCCATGTAGGCGGCCACGCCGATTCCGATCCACACGATCTGCCGGCTCCAATCGGCGCCGGCGCTGTAAATCGTCATCACGCCCAACAGAGCCAGCACGCCTGCGAGCATCGGCTGGATCCGTTCCACTCGGTGCCACAGCGACCTCGCCGTCACCCGGATCCTCGCGACGTCACGGCAGCACCGACGGCTGGATCGACGACCGATGCGAGCGGAAGTACTTCATGATGTCGACCCCGATGGGCGCCGCCTCGACCTCCGAGAGCTCACCTCGCTCGACGAAGATCGACATGGCGACATCGGGCTGGGCAAAGGGTGCGAAGAAGACGAACCATG
>VBKD01000258.1 GCA_005888075.1 Chloroflexota bacterium | reverse complement strand
CCCGACACCGACGCCCACGCCCACGCCCACGCCTACCCCGACACCTACGCCTACACCGACGCCCACACCGACGCCGACGCCGACGCCCACCCCCGCACCAGGCATCGTCTCCGGAACGGTCGTGGCCAACCTGACCGGCCTTCCAATTTCCGGTGCGACCGTCACGTTAGGAAGTCTCACCACCACGACGAATGGGAATGGCGCCTTTACCTTCCCGAGCGTGGTGCCCGGCAGCTACACGCTGACCGTCGGCGGCGTCCTCCTCTACCAGACAAGCACGCAGTCGGTGAGTGTGGCGCCCGGTCAGACGG
>VBKD01000185.1 GCA_005888075.1 Chloroflexota bacterium | reverse complement strand
CGGCTGGTTGGATTCGATCAGGACGAGGGAGTAGGTCTCGTAGGTGAGGAGGCCAAACAAGATGGCCAGCACCGCAACGACCATCGCCTGCAGCCAGGTGCGGTCCCGCACGCTTTGCGGCGCGTCCTCGGCAGCGTCATCCCCTTGACCGACATCACTCAGCAATCCGCCGGCAAGAAATGATGCCGCGCAGAGTCCGGCGAATGCCAGGTTGAGGGGTGGCCCAATCGCATGATGGTCGGAACAGTGAGAGACCGGATCCTTATTCGCCAGGGCAAGCACGAGGGCGAGGAGGCCGCCAAAGGCGCCGCCGACGATGGCGATCAGGGCGCCCGGCCGATGGGTGATTCGTCGTATGCCCTGGTCATCGCGATTACGTGCGGTTGTCATTAGTGGGTCACGAAGTGATCGAACAGAATGCCCGCCAGAAGTAGCAGCGGAACGAGCGACCATTGCACCCATGGTCCCCAGGGAGCTGGTTGATTCGTGACCAGGTGCACGCTGCCACGGCGAAGGTCGACGATCAGGTCCCAGAACGCAACCACGAGCAACTCGAAGGCGGTAAGCGCCGTCATCGCCCAGAACCAGAGAAACCACGACTGGAAGACGAACAACCGCAGGACCAGGCCGCCCAGGCCCAGTACCGCAATCAGGATGAGAAGGACGCTAACCGAGCGCTCCTCTGCGACGAAGTCCCAAGCGCGAGTCAATGCGTTACGACTCATGGCCCCCCTACCGAACCGGCGCCGACCCTACCTTGGCACAGTAGCGAGCGGGAAAGGGTTGTCAAGCTCGACCTGAACAGATTCTCCGATGGGCACGGCCGGCGTTGCCCCCTTGGCTTACATGATTCGGCTTAAGTAGAACGCCCGATTGCTTCCCGATCCCGACCCGCCTAGCATCGCTCCGCTTTCGAAGGGCTGTTAGGAGAGGGGCGCCAACATGAGCTACACGGCCTCAGCGGAGAAGGACCTGGACTTCCACGTCGAGAGCTACAAACTCCGAATCGAATACGTCACCAAGCAGTTCGATCGGATGTGGAATCGGTTTCAGTTGCTCCTTGGAATCGACACGGCACTGGTTGCGCTGATCTTTACGCCACTCGCACAGAAGCGCTTCAGCACGGCCGTGTTCGCCAGCCTGGGGTTCGTCGTCTCGCTCTTCTGGTTTCTCATCGGCGCTGAAGACAAATTTCTCGTCGAGGTGTATCGCGAGCAGCTTCGGCGTGAGACCAGTCAGTTGAAAACACTGCTGGATCTGCCTGATTACGTTGGGGTCGGTGATACTGACGCGGCCACTGCCGTTCGGCGAGACCTGCTGCAGTTCCGCTTTCACCGCGCTAGCATCACGCGGCTGGTCGTCATTGTTCCGCTGCTCCTTCTGATCGGCTTCGGGGTCCTCGTGTTGCTGGCGGCCTTCGGGGTCATCTAACCGGTTGGAGGTGCTTGATATGGATCCAGTTACGACGCTGCTGGCGACCCGGGCTGTTGGATTCCTGGCGGCGATGGCTTCCAGCGGCGTAGACGCTTTCGGAAAGTCTGTTGGAGTCGCGACGGTCGACAAGGTCTCCGAAGTTCTCGCCGGCCTCCGCCGCCGCTGGGCCGGCGACCCCGAGGCACGAACAACACTCGATCAGTTCCAGCATCGGCCGGAGCAGCATGCTCAGGCGCTAACGCAGCTGCTGGCCGAGCGCATGGAGCGCGACCCCGACCTCGCTGCCGAGATCAAGCGGCAGGTCAACAGCATCGACCCTCGGCTCGAGATCAGGGTCGAGGGTGAAGAGATAAAGGTCGTGAGAGGCCCGAAAGTCGGGCACATTCGAAAAGGAACGGTCATCTCGTCCATCAAAGTCAAGAAGTCGGATGAAGTCGATGCAGGCACCTTCGGTGACATTGGCGACCGTACCTGAGGAAGTCGCCCATAAGGCGAGCAACTTCTTCGGGCGCCGCCAGACGCTGCAACACATCGTCGACTGGCTTGACGGTGATCGCGCCCAGCGATTCTTGTGCCTGACCGGGGAGCCGGGGACCGGCAAGTCCGCCTTCATGGCATGGCTTGCGGGCGCGGGGCCGCCGCCCGGTGATCCCGAGACCGCAGCCCTTCTCGATCGGGTTCGCAGTGCACTTGACGCCGTCCACTTTTGCGTCGCTCGCCATAGTGGTGCCGAACGAACCCTTGACCCAACGGTCTTCGGACAGCACCTCGCAGAACAGTTGACCAGCCGATATCCCGCCTACGGGACGTACTTCCTCAACGCACTGCATGGCCCCAGCGTCCAGGTCACGATGGAGGTCGGACAGGCTCGCACGGTCATCGGGCCGACGTTCGGCAATATCCAGCTTGCCGACGCAGCCTCGCTGTTCAATCGCGTTTGCGAGCCGCTGCGCAACCTCTCAACTGAGGCCAATCAACAGTTCATCTTTCTGGTCGATGCCCTGGATGAAGCCCGGCTATGGGCAGCCGAGCCGTCGATCGTCGATCTCGTCGTGGCCGTGGCGGGAATTGATGTCCCCGCCAATCTGCGCTTTGTGGTGTCCTGCCGACCGGTCAAGGCGATCCTGGATCGTTTTCCGGAGGACGCTCGCTGGGACTTGATCGGCGACGCCCACGACGACCATGACGACATCCGACGCTACGCCGTGTCGCGCATCCCCGCAGGCAGCCAGGGGGCAGCGCGATTGGTTGATCGGATCGTCAAGGCAGGAGAAGGCAACTTCCTCTACGCGAAGCTGGCACTCGATTACTGGCTGCCCCGGCTTGAAGAATTGGGCTCGGTCGAGTCGCTCGATCTGCCGGGCCGGCTCGACCAGATTTACGCGCAGTTTCTATCCCGGGAATACGGCAGCGGGCCGGGGCAGGATCGGTGGAACGCTGAGTCTCGACCACTACTGGGGACGATCGGCGTCGCGCAAATGCCCATGGCGTCGGGGCAGATCGAATGGCTGCTGGACATGGACGCGGAGCGGATGCAAGACATCCTGCGCCGCTGTGACCAGTACCTGGATGGTGAGCCGCCGGAAGGTCCCTTCACCCTCTACCATCAGAGCTTCCGGGAATTCTTGTTCAACCGGAAGCTGAACTCCCGGTTTCCGGTGTCGGCCGCGGATGGGCACGGCCGGATTGCCCGCCGCTACGTGGATAGTTACGACCAGCAGTGGGAAAACTGCCACGATGACTACGGTCTGCGGTTTGTGGCAACCCATAGCGCCGAGGCTGCGCGGTTCACGCAGCAGCCCGTGAGACACAATTGGTCGACCCGGCTGGTCCGCACCGTCCTCAGCCCTTCCTATCAGCAGGCGCATGAGCAGCGGCTGCAAGACGAAACCGCGCTGTTCGGAGATCTCGAACTGGCGCTGGGGGCGGCCGCCAACGACGACCACAATGCCGCCTACCTGCTCGTCGTGGAGTGCGCGCTTCACCTACGGGCGTTTCGTGCGGAACGGCTACAGCTCCCCAAACTGTTCGACCTGGCGCGAGCCGGCCGGCTGGACGAGGTCGAGCGGCGGCTGCAGTACTTCAACATCCCCGAGCATTGGCGCCAGCAGGCGCTCCTCATCTCAGGCTGGTTAGCGGCCGAGGTCAACCCCGCCGTCGCGCGGTCGATCGTTGCGCGATTCCTCGAGCTCGGTGTGCCGGATCCGACGCTCAACCAGCTCGTGGCGCGCCTGGGATCAATGCTGAAAGGGAACGCGCCCGTGGTCGGTGCGCTACCCGCGACGCCACCGGAAGTCGTGGTCGACGCCATCGCCCGCCGGCTGGGCGGCACTGATCTGGCGGTGAATCCCAGCATGCTTGCCGAGGCTGATGTTGGGCCTCAGGACCTCTGGTTGCGAGAACAGCTGGCGAGCTACGGCTTCAATTTTCAAACGCTCGACGCCACAGCGGCGGCCGATTACGCACCGATTTTCGCCGCAGCGCGCGAGGGACCTCTGCTGGTATCCTTCGCCGCCGCTCACCCGGGCTCCGGTGACCGCTACCTCCGCAACTACATCACGCTGCACGCCGCCAACAGCTACGCGCACTACCGCCAGCAAAGCCTCTGGGCATTGCTGCCCAGCGTCATCCAGCACCCCGATGATCAATGGACGAAGGACATGGTGCTGGCCGTGACCAACGCGGCGCTTGCCGGCGGCACCCTCGAGTTCGACGAGTGCGTGCCGTCGACAGTGCTCGCCCTGCGAGCGGCTGCCGGCCACGGAAGCGGCGAGTTCCGGGACCTCGTTCAAGCGCACGCGGCTGCAGCCAGAGCGGTTACGCGCGACACCGGGGGCGACGCCTGGGGTGCTCACAAGCGACGGTTGGGTGTCCTCGCCGAAGCCCGTTCCCGGCTGTTCGATCTCGATTCGACGGACCTCCTGGAACTCGCCCTCACCATCCCGTACGGGTTCGCGGGATTCTCGTCGCCTGCCCATCTGACCCTCGCCGAGTCGATCCGGGTTTGCCGGCCGGCGGATGCCGCAAGGGTCAAGCGCTCGTTGGAGCAGGCACGCGCGGCCGCCCACAACGTGCAGGACCCGGTGTTCTGCGTCCGGATGACCAGTCGATGGAACGCCCTCGCAGGCCGATGGTGGAAGCGGGCATTGCAGCCGACCGCCATGGATCTCACCGGAGTGGCCGAGCGTCTTGCGACCAACCCTGCGGGCTCAGAATTCTCAGCCGTCCACATCGTCGGCGAGGAATACGGACTCCGTACCGGCGATCGAACGGCAACCACGGCTCCAGAGCTGTTGACGGGCTCGGTGCCGTTGTCCTCGAATGTGCGAACGGCCGCGACACTTGCAGAGTTGTCCAGGTACGTCTATGCCACGCCGCTGTCGGAGTTGCTTCGGTTGAACAGCGACCGAGGATTTGGAGCGGCAGACCGTCTTCCCCCGGGAACCGAGGTCAATATTCCGGACCGAGAGTTCACGCCATTGCTGGCCGCCTGGGTGGCCGGTGAGGCCCTCGTTCAGCCCAACCTCTCATCGATCCAACGGCGACGAGTGCTCCAACTCATGGTGCCGGTGGCGGCTGCCAATCCAACCGCCCTCGATACCACGCTCGGCCGTCTGCTTCTCGATGCCCGTCCAACCGAGCAGAGAACCCTGGGAACACTGTCGCGTTATCTCGCAACGTACCAGTCGCAGAGCGCGATCGCGAATGCGGTTCTCGGTCCTGCGGGGGCCCCAGTCTAGCCCTCACGGAGCATGTTCATAGACGCCTCTTTCAGGGGTTACCCGGCACGCCGGACCGAACTGCCACCCGGTGCAGAGGTGGCGGGGCTCCGAAATCAACCAGATTCTTGAGGATCTTCGCCATCGGCTGGACCACCTGGAGGTCGTTGTCCCAGTAGTTGTGGGCCTGAAGGCTTCCGCCTCCGCTGTTGGCCAGGTTGTCGACGGCCGTG
>VBKD01000158.1 GCA_005888075.1 Chloroflexota bacterium | reverse complement strand
CTGGGGGTGACATTCCCGCTCACGTTGGTCGTGGTTCAGGCGGGCCTGCCGCATCAGCTCGTCGGCGTTGCCACAAGCCAGATCACGTTCTGGCGAAGTCTCGGCGGCACCATAAGCACAGCGGTGCTCGGTGCTTTCCTCATCAACCGGTTGCCCAACCAACCCACGCGCCCCGAGCTGGCAGGCGGTTTGCATGATCTCTTCCTGCTGGCGGCACTGATCGCGGTCGTGTCCGTCGTCGTCAGCGTTTTCCTTCGTGAGGTGCCGCTGGCCCAACCAACAGAAATCTCGCCGGACGAGGTCGTCGAAGAAAGCGCCGCGTAAACCGCGGCGCGCCTTCCGGCTAAGCGACCGACTCCAGCAACTCCTCGAACAGGATGCAATCCGCGATCGAGACCAGCGTCTCACCGGCGAGCGACTCCGCGTCCTGCCGTGCGAGCCGAGCCTGTGCCCTGCCGGTGAAAACCAGCCGGGCCGGTTCGGCGTCGCGCGGGCTTGCCAGCAGTCTCAGGCAACCTGAGATCACCGGCGCGCCGTCGTCCTGCTCGTGCAGCGCGATCGCGCAGATCACGGCGCGCGCGGCCGTCAACGGGAAGCCAATCGTCAGATGGTGCGACTTTCCAGGCAGCTCCACCGTCGCCCCCCGATGGTGGGAGAACCAGACGTAGGCGCGGGGCAGTCCGATGAGGGCCGCCCGCTCGGCACGAATCCCATTTGTCATCTGCATCCTGTTCGGCATCAGATCGCAAATTACGCACGAGGCCGCGATGGGGCTACGGATGCAGCACCCAAGCGACGGGGGCGGCGCATCGGCTGTAGGCGCCAAACGGCGCAGGAGGAGACTAGGAGGAGGGCCTGGGACGCCTCGTGGTTGGCGCGAGCTTGAGGAATTCGCGGACCTGATCGGCGAACACATCAATGTCGATCGGCTTTGTGATGTGACCGGCGCAGCCCGCGGCGAGGGCCTCTTCGCGGTCACCGATCATCGCGTGCCCGGTCAGCGCGACGATCGGGATGCTCGAATAGGACGGGTCCGCCTTTAGCTCTCGTGTCAAAGACAGTCCATCCTGGCCTGGTAGCTGGACATCCATCAGGATGATGTCCGGCCGGTTTGCCCGCAAGCGTCGAATGACCTCGACCGCCGACTCGGCGACGTCAACGGTGAACCCCGCCTGCTCGAGCACTGTGAGCGACAGGAGCTGGTTGGCCGGGTTGTCCTCGACGAGCAGGATCCTCGTCACAAAGTCCCATCAAGCAGAATCCGGCGCGTGCGCCCGACGCCGGCCGTTTCCAGTCGGGCGCCAGGCAACACCACGCCGGGGGGCGGGAGGGATGAAGTCAAAGGGGCGGCCATGGCCGATTCAAGCTCCATGGCCTCATACCCGAGCAAGCTACGAACCGTGCCGGGCTCCGGCTCTCTCCCTTTGAGTGAATTCGCCGATCACCCGGGTA
The DNA here is from genome assembly GCA_005888075.1 of Chloroflexota bacterium. Taxonomy (GTDB): domain Bacteria; phylum Chloroflexota; class Dormibacteria; order Dormibacterales; family Dormibacteraceae; genus 40CM-4-65-16. The sequence goes on along the minus strand of VBKD01000158.1, from coordinate 4,072 downwards.
GAAAGGGCTCGCCGTTAGGTTAAAAGGCGCTGTTTGGTTAGAGCCAGGCCTGCTGGGTTGCGATCCTGGCCAGCTCCGTTCGGTTTGCGGCGCCCGCCTTTTGAAGGATTCGGCGCACGTGAAACTTCACCGTGTTCTGACTGAGGTGAACCTTCTCGGCCACCTCCTGGTTGGTCGCTCCGTCGATCACCAACCCGAGGATCCATCGCTCGAGCCGGCTGAGCTCGGGCGCCGGGGCAAGGTGGGGCGGCGGGGCAGGCTTCGCCCGGGCAAGCTGTTCGTGCATCGCGGCGTGGTCGACGGCGATCGCGGCGGTGGTGGCCATGGTCTCCAGAAATCCGATCCACTCCTGATCGGGCTCCAGCTCCGTTCGGTGGAACACCTCGAGTAGGCCCACGAGCTTGTTGCGAGCGACCAGCGGTTTTCCCAGGTAGAACTGAAAGCCTTCCCTGGCGAACAGAGACCGGCGCTGCCCATGGTCGACGCGGTCGATGTCCGTCAGGATTGGCTCCCGCCGCAAGATCGCGGCGTCTCGGAGATCTCCATCGATCGGGATGCGATAGTTCGGAATCGACGTGGAGTGAAAGCCCGTGACGGCACCGGCGAACATCTCGTGTGTGCCTTCATCGACCAGCAGCACGCCGGCCGCATCGACCGCGAGCTTGGTGGTCGCCTGTTCAAGGATTACCTCGAGTGTCAGGCGGAGGTCATCGCTCGAGGTGATCGCCAGCGCGATGCTGCGGAGCGCTGCCAGCCGTTCCAGGCGGTAGATCGCAGCCCCGTGCATTACCGCATGTTCCAGGGCGAGCCCAGCACGATCAGCGATCGCCTGCACCCAGTCCACATCCTCTTCGCTCAGGTGCTGAACCGCGCCCCAATCAATGACGCCAAGCGTTCCGATCGTCGCTTCTCCCGCGTGCATGGGCACGAGCATCAGGCCGAAAAATTCGGTCTCGGTGGGCGGCGGGTTCTGTCTGTAGACCGCCATTCCGGTCTGCGTGATGTGGGTGAGGAAGTGTTCAGCGGACACCTTGGGCAGCAGGAGCGCCTGGCCCGTATCGATCACCTTGCGCGACATGCCTGCCGTAGGCAGAATCTCGGGACGCTCGAGCGTCGTGACGTATCGGCGGAACCATTCAGCCAGCGCGGGGTTCGGGTCGTCGGCGACCATGAACCGGGATGTGCTCGGGTCCTTGTTCATGAGGATGGCGAACCACGTGCCACGCCTCCGCCGGCTTAGCGAGGCAGTCAGCGTGGTCAGGATCGTGACGATGTCGAGACGCGTGTGGGCGAGCATCTCCGTGATGTCGGCGAGGATCTGGTCGCCGGCGGGGTCTCCGATATGGGTCAACGCTGCCTCCTCGGTCAGAATCTGCGTCGTTAATTAAAGAGGCAACACAGCGGCTGGACCTTAAATTGCCTCCGTCCGCTGTTAACTTGACCCGAATGGATAGCCTAGCGGGAAGGTCGGCGTGAGCTCGGCAGAAGTGTCCGGCGGCGCGTTCACCAGCCAGCCGGCGATTCTCTTCGACCTCGACGGCACCCTGGTCGACAGCGTCTACCAGCACGTCCTCGCCTGGAGCGCGGCGCTGGAAGAAGCCGGGATCCATCTTGCCGTCTGGCGCATCCACCGCCGGATCGGCATGAGCGGCGGCCTGTTCGTGAGCGCGCTCGGACGCGAGACCGGCCGCCATCTCAGCTCGGATGAGGTGCAGCGGCTCCAGGAGTCGCACGTCCGCGAGTTCTTGAAAAACCACAACCAGGTCAGGCTCCTGCCGGGGGCCAAGGAACTGCTGCGGCACCTGAGCCAAAGCGGCATCCCATGGGCGATCGCGACGAGCGGGTCCGATCGGAGCGCCGGCCCGGCGCTGAAGATGCTCGAAATACCTCAAGACGCCGTGGTCGTCACGCGCGACCAGGTGCCGTTCGCGAAACCTGACCCGCACCTGTTTCTGAGGGCTGCCGAGCGTCTACGGGTTCAGATTCAGAACGCCATCGTGGTGGGCGACAGCGTATGGGACATGTTGGCGGCCCAGCGGGCCCGAGCCCTGGGTGTCGGACTGATGTCCGGAGGCTACGGTCGGGAAGAGCTCGAAACAGCCGGGGCCTTCCGCGTCTACGAGGACCCGGCAGACCTGCTGGACCACCTCGATGAGCTCGGCATCAGGTTTCCGAGAACCTGATGCTAGTCGCGGCTCAGCTCAGCTCGCGCCGCACCCATTGCCGCGAGATCCGGTCCCAGTGGACGTGAACGCTCGACGTCCGAGTGTCGCCGCCCATGCCTGCGACCCTGGCCGCGATCGAGAAGAAATACCTGGTAGCCGCTAGGAACCCAAACATCTGCGTCACCTCCGGTAACTGGTACCGACAAGCCTGCGCCTGTGTTCCATCGGAGAACATTGGCAATTCCACACAAGTTCGTCAAGACCTGTGTGGGTCCATGGCCCAATCGCTTATCGGGAGATGTGATCTCTGATGTCTGAGAGAGTGGCCCGCCGGTCGTCACCCTGCTGCTGAGCCTCGGGTCCCTGCGCTTGGTTGGTCACCTCCTCGAGGAAAGTGCGGGCACCGTGGTTCGCAAGCTCGGCCAGAACAGCCTCAGGGTCGCCCTTCTCGACGGCGGCGAGCAGGCGCCTGTGCCTTTCGATGTTTGCTTCCAGGCTTTCGTTGTGCTCGGCTCGCGCTCTCGTGTTCGCCGCCATGTAAAGACGCAGCTGCAGTGAGAGCCCCCGATACGCGTCTTCGAGGCGCCGGTGCCCGGCGAGCCCGACGATGCTCAGGTGGAACTCGAAGGAGGATCGCACGAAGTGGGCGCCATCCTGACTCTTCGCCGCATCCTCCATCTGCCCGAGGGCGAGGCGGACCCGGCCGAGGAGCTGGGGGTCGCGGACCGGCACGCCAAGCTCGATGGCCATTTTTTCGTACGTTGTGCGGAGGGTGAAGATCTCGTAGACGTCCCGTGGGCTCAGGGTGGTCACGATCACGCCTCGCCTCGGCAGGCTGACAAGCAGTCCTTCTTGTTCCAGGACTCGAAGGGCTTCGCGCAATGGGGGACGGCTGATGCCGAGCTCACTGGTAACGCGCTCTTCGACCAGGCGATCCCCGGGTCGAAGGTCGCCTGAAAGCACCATGTCTCGAATCGCCTCTGCCGCCAGCCGGACGAGGCTGGGCTGCTGGATTCGGCGGTCAGGGGGCATCGTGGCCTTACCTTATCGAGAATCGAGATGGCTGACCAATTGAAGATTGTCTACAATCCCGGAGGCACACCTCAATGAGCGATCCGCCGCTGGCAGGGATTCGGGCAATCGAGGTCGGCAACTTCATGGCCGGCCCTTTTTGCGGGATGCAGCTGGCCGACCTGGGCGCCGACGTCATCAAGGTCGAACCCCCAGGCACCGGCGACATCGTCCGGCTGTCCGCGCCATTCCAGGACGGGGAAAGCGCGAATTTCGTCCGGCTCAATCGCAACAAGCGATCAGTCGCGCTTGATCTGAAAGATCCGCGGGGCAAGGAGGCCTTCCAACGGCTGGCGAAGAGGGCTGACATCGTGGTCGAGAATCTCCGGCCTGGGGCTATGGCGCGACTCGAGCTCGATTACGCACATCTGAAAGAGCTCAACCCGCGTCTCATCTATGTTGCGGCATCAGGCTGGGGACAGGACGGGCCGCTGGCCCAGCTGCCAGGCCTCGACATCATGGCTCAGGCGCGAAGCGGCCTCATGAGCATCACCGGAGAGCCTGACGGGGGACCTGTCAAGGTCGGGGTGCCGGTCGCCGACCTCGTCTGCGCGCTGTATGGCGCCCTCGGCGCTGTAGCCGCTCTAACGGCGAGAGAGCGGACGGGTCACGGTCAGCTGATCGACGTCAGTCTGTTCGAGTCCTCGATGTCGCTTGCCGTGTGGGAAGCAGCGAAGTACTTCGCGACCGGACAGGTTCCGGCGCGGCATGGGTCGGCCCACCAGAACAGCGCCCCTTATCAGGCGATTCGCGCGCGCGACGGCTGGCTCACCGTAGGGGCGACCACGCCTCGTAACTGGCACGGCTTCTGCCGCGCGCTTGCTCTGGAACGCCTC
>VBKD01000157.1 GCA_005888075.1 Chloroflexota bacterium | reverse complement strand
CCAGCACCAGCGCCGCATACGACGGAACCGCCCGCTCGTACAGTCGCCACGCCGGGGTCACCCCCCACCGTCGCAGCATGGCGCCGGCGACAATCACCAACCCGGCCACCGCAGCCGTGATGCCGAAGAAACGCAGCAGCCCCACCACATCGTCGCCGGCCGGAGGAAAGAACAGCGATGTGAACAATCCGCAGTAGGGGAACCAGCTCAGGCCCCGCTCGACATCAAATCGCCGGCTCTTCCGCCGCTCTCGGTCGGCCGCCGGCGGCCGCAGCAATCGCAGGAGCACCGGGAGGCACAGAAGGTAAAGGAACCCGCAAGCCACCTTGAGGGGGAGCAGAGCCGGAACCAGCACGTTGCCGAGGGCCTGCGGCCGCAAGCTCTCCGGCTGGACCGCGGGCCCGAGCACCGCCAGCAACCAACAAATCTGAACGACCAGCGTCACGCCAGGCTCGGCCACGAACTCCTGCGTCAACGCGCGCTCCGCCCACACCGTGAACGCCAGCGCGACCGCGGCAATGACCGCGCTGCGCTCTTCCGGTGGCATCGGGCTCAGGGGCGCGGCGAGCTGACTGGCCGCCAGCACCGAGCACAAGACGACGGTGGCGATGACGGGCGTCGGGCGCCGCCGAGGCCTCTCGGGCCACGCGCCTTCGGTCAGCCGGACCCAAACCAGCTCGACAAGCGCGCCGAAGATCACGACAGCCACCAATCCCGGATAGACGACGAGCGCGACCGAATGCGTCGCCAGCGAGGTCAGGATCTGGATCACAGTCCCGCCAGGAAGAGAAGCGGTCGTGGATACAGACCAATGACGGTGTTCAGCACGACCACGATTCCGACCGCCACCGCCTGCCAGCCCCGTGGAAGTCCAAGGCTTCGGCCAAGTCGGAGCGAGCCCGGCAACCACAAAACCATGGCGATGGCCAGCACAAGCGCAAGAGGCCAGAACAGCTGAGTCGCGCCTCGAAGCAGGAACAGACGGGCCGCAAAGCCGGCAAACGGCGCGGATCCCGCCAGCAGCGCGGCCACGATCAGATTTATGGGCCGGTCGGTCGTGCTCTTCTCGCGCACCGCCGGCCGCGACGCGACATAGAGCGGGAGCCGCCCGAGCACGATGCTGAAGAGAACCAAAAGTGCCGCGGCCTGACCGTCGGCGACCACAAGCCCCAAACCGCACAGGGCAAGGCCCCAGTCACCCATGAACGAATACCGCCACGCGGCCATTCCGTCCTCAGACCGCCACGCGGCAAGGCTTCCCCACACGACGTTGACCAAACCGAGGCCGATGAGGATCGCCCCCATCGCGGCGCCTTCGCCGACCAGAATGCCCTTCGCGCGCGACATCACGACCACAGCCAGCACGGGCCCGATGAACGCCATCCAGGCGACCGGCGAGAGCGTGATCGGCTCCTCAGGATCGAACGTGTGGAGGAAAGGCACCAGCCCCACCGCGGCGGTGAGGCCGGTCACGATCAAGACCGCACCGAATCGGGACAGTGTCTCCGGACCCTGCACGCGCAGGAAGATGAGGCCGAGCGCGATCGATCCCACGGCGAACACGGGAGCGCGCAAACGTGACGCGAAAGTGCGGCCGCCGGGGAGGCCTGCTTGCGCGGCGCCCAGCGCCAGCACGATGAGTGCCACGAGGTCAAGAGTCGGAACGATCACGATGGCTATCAGACCCGCAAGGCCGACCGAACCCCTGACGAGGATCGCGGTCTTGGTTTGACGAGTTGGGGCGGCCATCGCGGCAAGACCGAGCGCGAGAGCGGTGATCACGACCGTGGATGCCGCCTCAGGCTGCATTCGTCTTGGGCATGGGAAGGAGCGAAACGCCAATGGCAACGATGGTGGCCGCCGCGAAAGTCCACAGCGAGCTCCCGCCGAGCGAGGCCGCATCCGCGACGGCGAGCGCAAGAATCGCAGCAGCCGCGCGGACGCCCCAGATGTTGTCGCTGGACAAAACACTTCCTCCGGCCAGGGCGAGCACGACCAGAACCGCGAAACGCTGCGATGCGCCCGGGGCTGTTATCACCGAAGCCGCCACCCACAAAGCGAGCAGGCCGGCGACGACGCACAGCAGGGTTCGCGGTGTCGAACCGGCAGGCATGACGTTCCACGCGCCGCCTCCGGAGCGGTCCTGCCAAAACGCAGCGGCCCCACCTCCTGCCAGCACGGCGATCGCGGCGAACGGACCGCTGCTTTGCCACGCGACGATGGCGAGGCCGGCCGAAGCGACCGCCAGCCCCAGGGCGAGGCCGCGGCGGCCATCAGACAAAACGATGATGGACGCGCCGAGCCAGGCTAGAAACGCAGCCCCTGCTGCCGCTGCGACCACGCGCTACCGGCTGACCGCGAAGGCCAGGGCGACAACCGCAGCGAGCCAGAGCACCGGGCTGGCGCCGGCCGCCGCCGCCTCGAGCTGCCGCAAGCTGAGGATCGATCGGTACTCCTCAGGCACCGTGGCGGAACGGATGGCCGCTGTCGCACGCCCGAAGAGCGAGCTTCCAGGCATGACGAAGAGCACCGGACGAGCCTGGCTCCGGATCGCGGCGGTGCCAGCCCAGACGTAGAGGGCAGCCCCGATCAGCAGCAGTGGGACGAAGAGGCCAACCGCCGGCAGCACCGTCGAAACCGTCACGACTGAGGCCAGATCGCGCGCTGCGGGAGTCGTGGCGGACGGCATCACGGCGGCCTGGACCGGATTGGCGAGCGCCGCGTTGAACAGCGCCAGGGCAGGCCCGGCGACGAGCGTGAGCGTTGCGATCGCCAGCGCTACTCGTGGGAACGTCTCGGCCGCCGGCCGGCCCCTTCCCGCCGGAAGGCCGATCGCTCGCGCGGCTCCAACCATCCAGACCGCCCATGCCACCGTACCCGCCAACCCGATCAGGCCGATGAAATCTGCCGTTTCGAAAGTGGCCTCGATACCGATGACGCGCGATCCGAAGGCGAGACCAGGCGGCAGGCCCGCGGCGGCCGCGATCGCCACGAGCGAGGCAATGCCCGCGCGATCAGGCACCAGAGAGAGGCAGGCCACGAGGGCGGCGGCGGTGGCGAGCATGATGAGCGCGGCCGCCAGGCCAAGCGGCGTGCCGAGCGCGATGGCCATGAGCGCGAACCCGCCAAAGGCGGGGATGACCTCGCCGAGGAACTCCCGCCGCGTTTCGACCGCCTGAGCCCGAACCGCAGCCCCCAGGGCGACCAGCACCCCAAGCGTCGAAAGACCGGCGTTGAGCACGGCGTGCGGATAATGCCCGCCACCCATCTCGTAGGCGCGCACCAGTAGGTAGAAGCCGAGCGGGTAAATCGTGGCGACCGTGACGCTCGCGGCGCGCAGCGAGGGACGCGACCAAACCTGCGCGGGCCAAGAGCGCCATGGAAAAAGTCCGGACGCCATGAGGGCTGCCAGCGCGACCAGGGCAAATACGTCGACCGTGAGGGTCGAGACAGGCACAGCGGTGTAGTCCGCGGTTCCGCCGCGAACCTGCAGCGTGGCCCCGGCCCAGCCCAGCGCAAGCCATGCGGCGAAGAGGAGGATCCATCGTGGGCGTGGAGCGCGAGCATCTTCAACATCGAGCAGAACGACGGCCAACGAGGCCGTTGCGCCGCCTGCGATCGCGGTCAACACTGCGTCACCCGCTTCGACCGCGGCCATCGCCCCGGTCACGCCGAGCATCGCCAGGCTCGCTTCGCGCCAAGCCCGCGACTGGAACGTGAGCAGAACCGCCGCGGGGATGAGGACCATCAGGCCGAAAACGAAGGCGACAGAATCGATGCGCACGATCAGGGAGGAGCCGAGTCCGAGCGGCCCGAGGTTCAGCTCTTGGCTGGATCGAACCGGCAGCCACACCGCGCAGAGCGCTAGCGCGGAGACCCACGCCCCGACGGCCGCGATCCATTGCCCGTTGCGACCCGCAAATCCCAACAGCGCCACCAGGCCCGCGGCGGCAAGCGGGATGAGGATTGGACCGAGCACGGCGAGTGACGGCATGCGACGCCTACTGTAAGTTCAGTCTCTCGATCGCCGCGCGGAGCTCGGCGGCGCGATCCTCCAGCTTCTTGACGATCTCCTCCGGAGCCTTCGCCTGAAAGTCGGGGTTGGCCAGCTTGGCGTCGGTCTTGGCAAGGTCATCCTCGAGACGCTTAAGCTCTTTCTCCCGCTTACCGTCGCCCGCGCCGGCTGGAAACGTCACGCGGCCGGCCACGGCGACGAGCGGCGTGCCGCGCTCGAGATCGTCGACCAGCTCGACCCAAGCGAGCCGTGCCGCGAGCCGTGCCACAGCTTGACCGATCGATCCCTCCAGCTGCAGCTGCCCGCCGCGAGGCGGCGCGCCGGCCGCCTGGCGATGCGCGCGCACCTCCTCGACGATTCTCATCGCTTGATCGAACGTCTCCTCGGCGTCAGGGTCGACAAATCGGTCCTCGAGCTGCGGCCATGCGGCGCGCATGACGAAGTCGCGATCACCCGGCAACCGCGACCAGAGCTCCTCGGTGACGAATGGCATGAATGGGTGCAGCAGGCGGAAAAGGTTGTCGAGGCAGTAATACGCAACGTCCTGCGCCGCGGCATCGCCGTCGCGCAAACGGTCTTTGACCGCCTCGAGATACCAGTCGCAAAACTCGTTCCAGGCAAACGAGTAGGCGGCGGCGATCGAATCCTGGAAGCTGAAGTTTTCGATCCCCGTCGTGATGGCAGAGGCCGCAAACGCGAGCCGGGACAGGATCCAACGGTCCTCGAGATGCTCCTGCCCCTCGAGGATGCCCGGCGGATCGGTCGGGGGCGCCTCGCCTGGCGAGCTGAGCACCAGCCGCGTCGCGTTCCACAGCTTGTTGCTGAAGCGGCGATAGCCTTCGACCCGTGTCTCATCAAACCGGACGTCCTGGCTGGACATCGCGACCGACGCCGCCCACGCCCGCAGGGCGTCCGCGCCGTACTTGGAGATCAGCTCGCGGGGATCGACGCCTGTGCCGAGGGACTTCGACATACGGCGACCGTCAGCAGCCTGGACGACGCAGTGGATGGCAACGTCCGCGAAGGGAACCTCGCCCATGAACTCGAGCCCGGTCATGATCATCCGGCTCACCCACAGGTTGATGATTTCTCGCGCCGTGCAGTTGATGTCAGTCGGATAAAAGGCCTTGAGGTCTTCCGTTTCGTCCGGCCAGCCGAGTGTCGCGAACGGCCAGAGCGCGGAAGAGAACCACGTATCGAGCACATCGGGATCCTGCGTCAGCTGGGTGCTGCCGCACTCTGTGCATCTGTTGGGCCGGTCGGCCGTGACGATGATGTGGCCGTTCTCGCAACGGTAGACCGGCACACGATGTCCGAGCCACAGCTGACGGCCGATGTTCCAGTCCCGCAAGCCACGCAGCCAGTCGAGATA
>VBKD01000156.1 GCA_005888075.1 Chloroflexota bacterium | reverse complement strand
ACCTCGGCGAGCCGGTCGACCTCGAGCGTCGTATCGCCTCCCGCGCCTACGCTGTATGCCGCACGGCCGACCTCCGTGCCGGAAACGGGAAGCACCGCCTGGCGCACTCCGGCGCCGATGCGAGAAAAGACCTCCAGCCAGGCGCCGGTTTCCAGATGGGCGCCTAGGTCAGGCCCGAGTCGGCCTGCAGCTTGCGACGCCTGCGGCGCCTGCGCTCCACGACGATGGTGATGAGGTAAGGCTGCTGCATCGCCCACACGCGCTCGATGAGCTGCGGGATGGCGATGCCGTGTGGGGACTCTATGCCCAGCATGACCAGCGCTTCCGCCACGTGGTCCGGCAGCTCGGTCTTGTCGTGAAGGTTGAGCTGCTCGAGACTTTCCAGAATGTCGTCGAGCCGGCGCAGACCTCCCCGGCGCTCTGACTCGCCCCGGTTGAGCATCGGGGAAAGCTTAATTGCTGACAGCTTCGATGAGGGAGCGGTTCACCTCGTCCGGGCGTTCGAACTGCAGCCAGTGTCCGGCGCCTTCCAGGACGACGAGCCGGTAGTCGCCCGTCATGAGTGGCGCGGTTTCCTCGATCGACCGCCGCCCCAGCGCGGGGTCCTGATCGCCCCATATCAGCAGCGTCGGCGCGGTGACCTTCACTTCCTCGACCTTGAGCGACGCCCATGCGGAGTCGCCTGAGAGGTTCGCGCGGTAGTAGTTGAGGGCGGCGGTCAAGCGCCCCGGCCTCGACAACGAACGCACGTATTTGTCGACGACACTCGCAGGCACCGCCTTGGGGTTGTGCCCCGTGAGCATCCCCCGCACTCGCTGGTAGTCATCGTCCGCGAGGACCTGCTCCGCCTTGCCCTCGGTCAGGAACAGTCCGACATAGCGGGAGCGCTCCTGTTGATCGGCGTCGGAGGCGGTGGCGGCGGCGAGAGCCGCAGGATGCCCGACCGACAGGACCGTCAGGGTCTCGGTCATCTCCGGATGGCGGCTCGCGAAGAACCACGCGACGAGCGCGCCCCAGTCATGGCCCGCGATGTGGGCCCGCGTGCGGCCGAAGGACCTTATGAATCCCACGACGTCTTCGACCAGGTGGTCCATCGCATAGGGCTCGACGCCCTGTGGCGCGTCGCTCATTCCGTACCCACGCGTATCGGGAGCGACCGCTAGGTAGCCGGCCTTGGCCAGCGCATCAACCTGCCGCAGCCACGACTCCGCCCCTTCGGGAAAACCGTGGAGAAGAATGGCGAGGTCGCCGGTCACGGGCCCGTCCACCATGGTGCCGAACCTCAGGCCGTTGGTCTCGACCATGTGGCGGCTGGCGGTCATTTGATTTTCTGAATGAATTCCGCCGCGACGTCGAGGGCTCGATCCAAAACGGCGAGCAGGCCGTGGCCCTGACCCTCGAAGACCTCTAGCTGAGCGTGCGGAATGAGCTTCACAGCCTCTCGCAACAGGTCGATGCGAGCGAAAGGGTCACGGTCTCCGCTCATGAAGAGGGTCGGGCATCGAATCGACCGAAAATGCGCCGTACGTAGTTCTTCTTGATGGCCGGGACGATGCAGCGGATACGAAAAAAGGATCAGTCCACCGAAGTCCGCCTCGATCGCGGCCATGCTGGCGACCCTTCCACCGAAGGACTGACCACCACCGATGACCTCACGTCCTCGACCCGACGTCTTGATGAAGACAGGCACCGCTTTTTCCGCGTCACCACGAGGAAGATCCACCGCGACCGCATCGATTCCACGTCGCTTGAGACCAACGACGTAGGGCTTCATCGATGCCGCGTTGCCTGATGCTCCATGACCGAGGACGACTCGCATGATGTCTATCGTCGCAGTCTTTCAAAAGGTCGTGAGACGTCGTGAAAGGTCGATGAATGGTCATCATCGACGCGAGTCCCGCAATTTTTTCCACATGCGTCGCGAAAAAAATTTCGCGCGACCCATTGACGTGAGAGGGTGCATTCGAGTATCACAACACCTTGTATGGCGATGCGACTCGTGGTTGCTACCACAGAGGCAACGGACCCGACGCGAGAACGTGCGCCATTTCGTAGAACCGCCAACGTCTCGGATATCTCATCGATGAGGGTCCGTGACGCAGCTCGTGGGGTTACAGAGGAGGTGCGTTCAGGAGACATCGTCATAACGTCACACCAAACATGGAACCCCCCAACACCTATGGAACCTCGGGTCCGTATTAACTGGAGAAGGAGGTAAAGATGATGGCAAAGAAGAAGGCAGCCAAGAAGCCGGCAGCCAAGAAGGCCGCCAAGAAGACCTCGAAGAAGAAGTAACTCACTTCTCTTCGTTCGTTTCGTAAGTTCGTAGCGCCGGGGCTCTGTGGAGTCCCGGCCTTTTTATATCTAACGATTGATGATCGATGAGACGGTCGTTGCCGCGAGTGGCGCGAGCAGGATCCCTTTGCGGTGATGGCCCGTGGCGATGATGAGGTTCGGAAGACCGACGGTCGCGACGATGGGCTGTCCGTCGGGCGTCACGGGGCGCAGGCCGGCCCACACACGCTGCAGCGCTGCGCCCGCGAGAGAAGGGACCAGACGCTTCGCCAGCTCGAGCAGGGAAGCGATGCCCTCCGCCGTTGGACGATCGTCGAAGCCAGAGTCCTCCTCAGTGCCTCCGGCGATGATCGTGCCGTCTCCTTTGGGCACCAGGTATCCGCTGGCCCAGAAGATGCTGTGGGTGAGGATCAGCCCGCTGGGATCCAGCGCCGCGAGCTGACCACGCTGGGGACGCACGTCGATCGAGACGCCGGCGCCTGCGGCGACCTCTCCGCTCCATGGACCTGCCGCGATGACGACCCAGTCCGCATCGAAAGACGCGCTCGGCGTCACGACCCGGGCGATCTCCCGGCCCGTGATGTCAAACCCGCTTGCGGGCATGCCTTCGTGAATCTCGGCGCCATGCGCCACAGCGGCTCGGGCCAGCGCGCGGACAAACCTCGGCGGCGTCAGGTGAGCGTGCTCGAGAAGTGAGGCGCCGACGATGTCTGAGGTCAGCGCAGGTTCTGCCTTGCGGCTTTCATCCGCATCGAGCCAGCGCCCTCCGTTTGCCTGCAGATCCGCTGCCTCGTCCTGGGTGAAGGCGGCCAGCAGCCCGCGCTGGACGTGGTACTCGACGTTCATCGCGCTGTCTTTCTCGATGCGCTCGATGAGATCGGGGAACATCTTCAAGCTCTTCTGTGCCTGGGCCTCGGCCTGCGCCGTGCCGCTGAGAGGACTCAGCTCTCCAGCTGCGGCGCCTGAGGCGCGACCGCCAAGCTGGTCGCGTTCGAGGAGCGTGACGTGGTGACGTTCGAGGCTGAGCCTCTCGGCGATCGCGCAGCCGATGACCCCGCCCCCGATGACAACGACCCTCGGCATATAGAAGGACATTAGAGAGACGCGGAAAAGAACTTGACATATCGAACAATTGTTCGCTATGGTCTGAGTGCCCCCACTCTCCCCTGCGTCTTCTCCTCGGGGCAAGCAAAAAGATGCAGGAACTACGACTCGAGTCCGCGATCGATTCCATTCGTGTCCGTTTCGGCAGCCAGGCGCTGACGAGGGCGGCCGAATTGCCGCCGCCGCAACCATGGCGCAGCCGGACACCGATCGACAGCTTGACCGGGATCGGCGGACTGCCTCGGGGCCGTGTCTCTCTGTTTACGGGGAACGGGACTTGCGGCAAGCTCACCCTCGCCCTGGCGCTACTGGCGAACGCCACCCACGAGTTCGCCCACGCGATGGTCATCGACAGCGGCGGATTCGACCCATGGAGCCTCCTTCCCTTCTATCCAGACCTGAGCGCGCTGACCGTCGTCCGCGCGCCAGGTCCTGAGATCGCCGGCGAGGCGGCGGCCGCGCTCGCTCGTGCCGGGGCCGGCTTCATCCTTTTAATGGGCGAGGTTCGAGAGCAGTGGCTTGGACCTGTGGAGTCGGGGGCCAATCGCTCCGGGACAGTGCTGGTGGCGGTGGTCGATGCGCCGAGCCGGGCCTTCGCCCACGCTTCCAGCTTCAGCCTTGGCTTCTCACGCATCCAGTGGATATGGGAGCGCGGACAGCTCGTGGGACTTCGCGTGTCCGCGCGCTGTTTGAAAAACCGGGTCGCGCCACCAATCGGCGAGACGGCTCTCGAGATCCACTACCCGCTGGGTGCGCAGCCGCTTTCCGACTACCAGGCATCAATCGTTGAGGCCCCAATCCTCGAAGAGACACCGGAATGCGTATCTGCTGTGGTCTGACCGGCCACCTGGAGCTGGCTCGGAGACCTGACCTCTATGGGAAGCCGGTCATCATCGGGCACTGGGAAGAACACGTGATCGCCGCATCAGAGGAGGCGTTGCCTTTCGGCGTGGTGCCCGGGATGGCGCTGCGACAGGCCGAGCATCTCTGCCCTCATGCGATCTTCGTTCTGCCCGATCCTGAAGCCACGGCCCGCATCCGCGAGCTCATCTCCTCGGCGCTCTACGACCTCGCCCCTGTGGTCGAGGTGCGAGACGAGGGCATCGCCTGGCTCGATGTGAGCGGTGTCGTCAGCCCAGGCGAATCGATCCGCGAAGCGCGAAGGCGATTGCGCCAGGCCATCGGTCGTGAGCCTCGCCTTGGTCTTGCGCCAGGGCCGTTCACGGCTCGGCTCGCTGCGGCACGAGCAAGACCTGGCCGTCTCGTGCAGGTCGACGATGCGAGAGCATTCCTCGCGCCACTATCTTCTCGCGAGCTTCCGCTTGATATGGAGCAGCTGGAGCGAATTGATCTTCTGGGTCTTCGCACGCTGTCCGCGGTGGCGGCGATCGGCCCTCGAGAGCTCGAGAGCCAGCTCGGGCGCGATGGCCGGCATTCGGTGCTCCTCGCGCGGGGGTTGGAGCCCGATCAGCTCGTGCCGTGGCACCCACCACTCTTCACGAGCGCGCATCGGCAGTTCGATGAGCCGGTCGAAGACCGCGAGGCGCTGCTGTTCGTCTCTCGCGCGCTCTGTGGAGACCTGGCTGACGAGCTGGGACTGCGCGGTGCGGGCGCCAAGCAAGTGCGGGTGCGACTCCTGTTCGAATCCGCGGGTCAGGAACAGCGCGAGTCTGTGGTGCGCCATCCGCTGAGCAGCACGGTCGAGCTGTTCGGGCTCATCGGCTCATGGATCAAGGAGTGGCAACCGCGCTCTCCGATCACCGAGCTGTGGATCGAGCTGCCTGTGCTGGAGGGTGCGGGGCGGCGTCAGCTGAGATTGTGGGCGGGCGGTGATGGATCGAGCGAAGAGGTCATCGCTGCGCTGGAGCGACTGCAGGAGAGACACGGCGATGAAGTTGTGTCCAAGCCGCGGCTTGCACATGTCTCCTCCGCCGTCCCCACCGAGCGCTTTGCATGACCGCGAATTCCGCACTTTTGGCGCCAAACAGGCTTTTGGAGTTACGAATTCCACCCTTTTGGCGCCAGAAGTTCCGAATCAACGCCTCATGTGCAGGGAAACGATGACCCGCTTGCTCTCGCCACCCACTCC
>VBKD01000257.1 GCA_005888075.1 Chloroflexota bacterium | reverse complement strand
GGTCCAACGCCGGTCTGTGCCTACTGCGCGCTGCCACGAGCGGCACCGGTGACGGCCTTCGCATGCTGCTCGACAATGGCGCCGGGGCGGTCGGGCTAGGTCGCGTCTATGGCCACCTCGTGTCGCTCGACGCGTTGCACACTGACGAGCTCTGGCCTTTTCCGCATCTTGACCATCTGTGCATGGAGGGTCTTGTCGTCGACCGTCACGGTCAACGCTTTGCCGTCAGCACAACTTCGTCGGTGGGCCTTGTCACCCGTCTCGCCAAGAGTGACGACCCCCGCGGCTACGCCGCCGTTTTCGACCACGAGCTGTGGACGGGTCCCGCCGGCCTGGGCGCCCTCGGCCTGCCTGCACCCAATCCCGAGATCCCGCGGCGCGGCGGGCACCTCGCCAAGGCGGACACGATCGAAGGTCTCGCCGATCTGCTCGGCGTCCGGCGCGATCGCCTCGAGGCCTCGGTCGCCGAGCACAACGTTGTCTCCGGGTTGCGGCCGTTGTCGCGGCCTCCTTATTACGGCGCGCGGATGGTGCCTGGGATCACCTTCACGATGGGCGGCGTGATGATTGGCCGCGACGCGGGCGTGCGCCGTCCCGACGGCCGGCCTATCGAAGGGCTTTTCGCCGCGGGCAGCACCACGGGCGGCATTCACGGCGGTCCCAACGGAGGATACGTCGGCGGTCTCGCGACGGCCGCGACGTTCGGTTACATCGCCGCCGGAAACATCGCGGCGCGCGTTCGCGAAGGCGTGCACTGATCATCGAGGACGTTGGCAACGACATGTTGACTGATAAGATGGAATGCCATTTGTACGCTGGCCGGCCGCCGAAGGTTATCTGGCCCAACAACGCCAAGGTCGCCGTCAACCTCGTGATCAACTACGAAGAGGGCTCGGAAGCCTATGAGCGGCTGGGCGATTCGCACACCGACGGCCTGGCAGAGCTGAACTGGGCGTACGCCAAGGATCACCGCGATTTCGCCATGGAGGCCGTCTACGAGTACGGCAGCAGGGCGGGGGTCTGGCGCCTCCTGAATTTGTTTGACGAATACGGCATCAAGTGCACGTTTTTCGCGTGCGGAATGGCGCTGGAGCTCAACCCGGCCGTGGGGGCGGCGATTCGCGACCGCGGGCACGAGCCCTGCTCGCACGGCTACAGGTGGAGCACACCGACCGACTTCAAGACCCGTGAGCAGGAGAGGGAGCAGATCGACCTTGCGATCGACTCGATCCGACGGATGACGGGGTCGCGACCGGTCGGCTGGTACTGGCGATACAGCTCGACACCCTGGACGCGCGATCTCCTCGTGGAGGAGGGCGGGTTCATCTACGACTCCGAGACATACAACGACGACCTCCCTTACTTCACGGAAGTACAGGGCAAGCGCCATCTAATCGTGCCCTACAGTCAGACGTACAACGACGTTCGGTTCATCCTGTCCGAGGGGTCGCTTACGCCTGACAGCTTTTCTGGCATGCTCCGTCGCGCGGTCGACGAGCTTCACCGCGAAGGCGAGCGTGGCTATCCGAAGATGATGTCCGTCGGGTTGCACAGTAGGTGGACGGGTCAGGCCGGTCGCACGAACGCGCTGCGTGAGTGGATCGACCACAATCACGAGTGGGAGACATGAACCACTTGTCACAGTCCAGATCGAGCCTCTAGAGTCCTGACTGCTTGAGTAATATGGCCGTCAGGATCTCCAGCCCGAAACGAGCTCGCGTGGCTGCCGGCCGCCCGGCGGGGCCCAAGCGCCCCCGCAGGGCGATCGAACGCCCAAACGCCTCCGCGCTCGCTGTCGAGCGGGCGGCCGAGATCATGTTCCTGCTCGCCGAATGGGGAGACGGATCCGTGACGGAGCTGGCCGAGACGATCGGTTCCACGGGGAGCGCCGTCCACCGGATCGTGACCGCCCTGAAGAGGAAGGAAGTCGTCGTTCAGGACGGCGACAGCCAGCGATACTCCCTTTCCTGGTCGGTATTGAGCCTGGCGCGTTCGCTGAGCGCGCGCGCCGACATCCGCACTCTCGGCCACCCGAAGATGGTCCGCCTGCGCGACCTCTCCCAGGAGACGGTCACCCTGAACATGCGATCAGGGCTCAACCGCGTATGCATCGAGCAGGTGGAGAGCCCGCATGAGGTCCGCTGGGTGGCCGAGATCGGACGGATCGTGCCGCTGCATAGCGGCGTGACCGGGAAGGTGCTGCTTGCGTTCGCCACGCCGAAGGAGACCGATGCCTACCTCCGGACTCTCGACGCGCGGCGGAAGGAAGAGCCAGGCGTCCCGGATCGCGCTTCGCTCGCCACAGATCTCCAGGAGATCAGGCAGCGTGGTTACGCCCTGGCCGTCAAAGACAGGATCCGCGGCATCTCCGCCATCTCGGCGCCGATTCGTGAGCCCGGGGGGATGGTGAGCGCGGCGCTGACTCTCGCCGGGCCTGCCGAGCGCTGCACACAAGAGAAGTTGAAGGCTTGGGTGCCTCATCTCACCAAGGCCGCCGACGAGGTTTCCGACCTCCTCGGCCGCAGCCGCTGGCAGGTCCCAGAGACCGAATCCGAAGCGAGATGACCGGCGGCGCCGCCGCTCGTTCGGCAGTGCTCTGCGCCTCGGGCTCGATGGGTCTCACGCCGTTTCACCACGAGTCCTTCTGGTCTGGCATCGAGAAGGGCCCGGACGTCGTTGCCGCGGACGCCGGCTCCGGCGACATTGGGCCGTTCTACCTCGGGTCTGGGCACTGGTACAACCTCTCGGAGTGGGAAGAGCTGGATCTCACGACGATGCTTCACGGCGCGCGCAAGTGCGGCGCCCGCATGATCGTCGGCTCTGCGGGCGGGGCAGGCCTCGACCAGGCGGTCGACCTCTATTTCGACATCGTGCGCCGAGCGGTGCACCGAGACCGCCTCGGTCCGCTGAAAGTGGCGCGAATCTACAGCCAGGTCACGCGCGAGTGGCTCAAGCAGAAAGTCGCAAGTTCTGCACCGCTCGGGGCACCGTGGCCAATGACGGAAGAGATCATCGACGCGACCACCAACGCGGTCGCTATGATCGGGGTCGAACCTTACCTGCGCGCGCTCGACGAAGGTGCCGACGTGATCATCGCCGGTAGG
>VBKD01000178.1 GCA_005888075.1 Chloroflexota bacterium | reverse complement strand
ACTGGGGGCGGTTTTTCGGCCGTTTGAGCTGGGAGGAATAGAGGCCATGCCACGAGCGAGGCAGTTGACGCTTTGGGTACCTGATCAGCCGGGAATGCTGGGCGAGATCGCGACCGCGCTGGGTGAGAAGAAAGCGAACATCGTCGCGATCATGGGCGCGACCGAAGATGGTCGGGGCGCGGTCAGGATGATCGTCGACCGGCATGCCGTCGCCAAAAAAGTCTTTGCCGCGCATGGATGGAAGGCGACGGAGGACGAAGTCCTCGAGGTAACGCTAGGCAACACGCCGGGGACCCTGGGACGGCTGGCCTCGAAGCTCGGCAAGGCCGGGATCAACATTCAGTACGTCTATGCCGGTTCAACCGGAAGCGCTCGGAAGCTCAACGCCTACATGGGCGTCTCGGATTTGAAGGCTGCGCTGAAGGCCGCCCGCTAGCGGATGTCGTAATCCCCCAGGCCGCGGTCCAGCCGCGCATAAGCGCGCCGGATCTGCGCGCGGGCGTCCTCAACTAGAGCCGCACCGCGGCCGCCGGCCAAGACGCGCCTGCGCACGTACGCCACGAGCGCCCGGTGCGCTCCGAACAAAGCGGCCGCCGCAGCCAGCGGCTCGACATCGCCCGCATCGACCCCAGTCTCTGCAGCCAGCAACTCGGCGAGGCGCTGCGTGTAGCGCTCGACGATTTCGCGCTCGCGGGCTACCAGAGATGGACTCGCCGACACAGTTGCCGCCGATTTAAGGATGGCGTCGATCCTTTCCTTGGTCCGAAGGCCCTCCGTGCTGTCGAGCAGGCGCCGCCGTAAGGCCTTGAGCGCCGACTCGCCGCGAGGCCGCGTGGCCACAGCTTCGAGGAGCTGGTCCTCGAAAAACTGCATACCGCCGTAAAAGAGGTCCTCTTTGCTCGGAAAGTAGTTGAAGACCGTCACTTCCGACACATTGGCCGCTCGCGCGACCTCCGCGACGGTCACGGCGTCGAACCCGCGCTCAGCGAAGAGCCGTCGCGCCGCGTCAAAGATCTCCTGACGCGTTTGCTGCTTCTTTCGCTCCCGAAGGCCGAGCTCTGTCGCCATCACGCTGCATTCTAGCGGAATAAGCTGGGTTGCCACATGTTTTAAGTCACTATAAGTTTGTGGTAGCCTAGGTCACGCAAGGCTGGATTCAGGAGGAACCAAATGGACCCGTATTCAATCGCGCTATTCGTTCACATCGTCGGAGCTCTGCTGCTGTTCGTGCTGCTCACCATCGAAGGTGTCGGCCTCCGAGCGGGTTTCGCAACCGCCCAGGTGAACAGGATTCTCGGTCCGATCTCGGCGCTCGCGATCCTGATCCCAGGGATCTACATGGTGGCGACACAGGTGGGCTGGAAGCCATGGATCGCGGTGAGCATCACGAGTTGGGTCTTGATCGCTGCCGGCGGCGCGTACACGGGGATCAGCCTCATGCGCGGACGCATGGCGACGCGAACGGCCACGATCTCCTGGCTCGTGCGAATCGGCATGGCGCTGGGGGTCGTCTTCGACATGACGGTCAAACCCGATGCGATTGTGGCGGTCATCGCGATATTGGCCGGGGTGGTGACCGGCGCTGCCGTAGGGCTTGCAACCCGCCGCGAGGTGTGCTCGACATGAGCGCCGCCCCAGCCGGCATTCAGCTGGAAACGACATTGCCCACTCCGGATCGCCGGCGCTGGACCGCGCTCGCCTTCATCGCGGTCGCGCAGCTGATGATCGCGCTCGACGCCACCATCGTCAGCATCGCGCTGCCGTCAGCTCAGGCTTCCCTCCGCGCATCAGACGCCGACCGCCAGTGGGTGGTCACCGCGTATGCGCTCGCGTTTGGTGCTCTGCTGCTTCTGGGTGGCAGAATCGCGGACTTCGCCGGGCGCAAGCGCGCGTTCCTCATCGGACTCGCAGGGTTCGCCCTTGCGTCGGCGATCGGCGGCGCCGCGCCAAGCTTTCCCGTTCTCGTCGCCGCCCGAGCAATGCAGGGCGCGTTTGCAGCCTTGCTGGCGCCAACAGCGCTGTCGCTCCTGGCGGTTTCATTCACGGAACCTCGCGAACGGGCTACCGCATTCGCGGTCTACGGCTCTATAGCGGGCAGTGGTGCCGCAATCGGTTTGCTGCTGGGCGGAGCCCTGACGCAGTTCCTGACATGGCGATGGTGTCTCTACGTGAACGTTCCGATAGCAGCGATCGCGGCCGTGGGTGGGTCGCTCGTGCTCTCCCAATCTGCCGGCCGCGCCGTGAAAGGGTTCGACCTACCAGGGGTGGCGCTCGCAGCGGGCGCGATGGTTGCCCTGGTCTACGCGAGCACGACTCGGATCGGCCTTCTCGCGGTGAGTGCAGGGCTGTTTGCGTTGTTCGTCCTGCGTGAGGCGCGGACGCCTCACCCCCTCCTACCGCTCCGCATCCTGATCGACCGAGATCGCGGCGGCGCGTACATCACTGTGGCGCTGGCAATCGCCGGAATGTTCGGTGCGTTTCTCTTCCTTACCTATTACATGCAGGTCGTCCTGCGATATACGCCTCTGCAGGCCGGCCTCGCTTTTCTGCCCATGACCCTCGCCTCGCAGGCCGGCTCCTGGCTCATCGCGAGCCGCCTTATGCCTCATGTGCCACCGCGAGCGCTGATGGCGCCCGGCGCGGTGGTTGCGGCGGCAGGCATGGGGCTTCTCACGCAGCTTCATGTGGATAGCGCATATCTGACCTCGGCGCTTCCAGCGGAAGTCTTGCTGGGCCTCGGCATCTCCTGCGTGATGGTCCCTGCCTTCAGCACCGCAACCCATGGAGTCGACCCGCGCGAGGCAGGAGTTGCGTCGGCGACTGTCAACACCGCCCAGCAGATTGGCGGATCCGTTGGCACCGCGGTGCTGAACACGATCGCGATCACGGCCACAGCCGGCTTTGTCGGGCCTCGAGTCTCAGCGCTGGTGCACGGGTTCTCGGTGGCAACCGGGTGGGGCGTGGTGATCCTGCTGCTGGGCGCGGTCGTCGCAGGCGTGCTGATCACCGTTCCGCGCCCGCCGCGGCGGTCTTGACTCAGGTGTGGTTGGCGCGCTATTATTCCAGTTAGCTAATTAGCTAACTAGGAAAATACATGGCAACCGATCAGTTGAGCGTCACGTTCGCAGCCCTCGCCGATCCCACCCGGCGAGCGATCCTGGCACGTCTTGCACAGGGCGAGGCCTCGGTCACGGAGCTGGCCAAGCCGTTTGACCTGAGCCTCCCCGGCATCTCAAAACACCTGAAAGTGCTGCAGCGCGCCGGCCTCATCACCCAGAGCCGCAGCGCGCAGTGGCGCCCGTGCCGGCTGGAAGGTGGCCGGCTGAGAGAGGCGTCCGAGTGGGTGGGGGAGTACCGGCGCTTCTGGGACGAGAGTTTCGAGCGCCTCGACGAAGTTCTGCAGGATCTGATCAAGAAGGAGAAAACCAATGAAAGCGAAGGGAGCCAACACGATGCCTAAGACCGAATACGCCATCGAGCCTGGTAGGCAGGACATCGTCTCGACCGTCGTGCTCGACGCGCCGCGCGAGCTCGTCTTCCGGGCGTACACGGAGCCCAAGCTGTTCGCGCAGTGGTGGGGTCCGAGGCAGTACACCAACACCATCGACAAGTTCGACGCGCGGCAAGGTGGTGAGTGGCGGGTCATCCAGCGAGCCGCCGATGGCGGTGAGCACGCATTCCGCGGTGTGCACCACGAGGTCAGTGCCCCAGAGCGGCTGGTCGGGACCTTCGAGTACGAAGGCATGCCGGGCCACGTCGCGCTCCAGATCGCCACCTTCGAGCCATTGGGCAACAAGACCAGGCTGGTCGCGCACACGGTCTTCGAGTCGGTCGCGGACCGAGACGGCATGGTCGCATCCGGCATGCAGGAGGGGGCCGACGAGTCGATGGAGCGTCTGGCGGAGCTGCTCCAGACGATGAAGTCAGGCCAGTAACTTACGCACGAGTACGGGCGAGAGGAGGAATCCTCTCGCCCTTTTTTGAGTGCTCGATCAGCGTTTTCATCCGCTTGAGCCGGGTTTCCTCGCGCTTCGCGCTCGTCACCCAATAGGTGGCCGCTCGTCGGTACCACGGAGCCTGGGACTCAAAGAATTTCCATGCGCCTTCGTTCTTACGAAACATCGCCTCCTGCTCTGCATCGAAGCCCTGCGAGCGGTTCTCGTATGAGTAGATCGCGGAGCGGGCGTCCTCACGCGCCGCGAACGCGGCCCGGCCGTTTTCGTGGACGAGTCCTTGCCGCTCGAGCTCGGCGAACCGCTTGATGTTGACCGCACTCCAGACGCTCCGCTTCCGGCGGGGAGTGATTCGCTGAGCCGTCCGGTCGTCACCAATCGAGTAGCGCACGCTGTCGATCCAGCCGAAGCAAAGCTCCTGGTCGACGAGCTCCTGCCAGGTCACCGAGGGCAGGCCTGTGCGCTTGCGGTGATATCCGACCCAAAGCTCGGTCGCGGTTTCATGGTTCGCCTCGAACCAGGCCCGGAGGTCCTCACTAGTCGCGAAGAAGTGGACATCGTGGGGCGTGGGCATGGCAGACGACTTTACCTCTGGCATTCTTTGTGCGTGAGCGAGCAGCCGCGACGTCGACGTCGCTTGGCCGATCTCTCGGGCACCAGCCCGGACCGGCTCTCTGGCATCTCGGATGGGATCTTCTCGGTCGGCATGACGCTGCTCGTCCTCGGCCTCGTGGTCCAAGGCTTGAATGGCTCGCACACCACTGAGACCCAGCTCTGGGACGAGTTGCGAAGGCTCGGACCGAGCGCGCTTATCTACACGATGAGCTTCATGACGCTCGGGATCTTCTGGTTGGGTCAGGGTACTCAGCTGAATCATCTGACGCGCAGCAATCGCAATTACGCATGGATCCAACTCGCATTTCTGTTCGCGGTGACTCTGGTCCCGTTCTCGACGCTGCTGCTGGCTCATTTCTACTGGCTGAGGGTGGCCCTGATCGAATACTGGCTGAACATCGTGCTTCTGGGCGGCATGCTGTTCGCCGGCCTCGAGTACGGCCTTCGCGCCAACCTCTTCGTGGAGGAGGGCAGAAGCGAGATGGCGTTCTTGATGCGCGGACGAATCTTGATCGCCCAATCCCTTTACGCCGGCGCAACCCTCCTCTGCGTGATCTTTCCTACCTGGGTGAGCATCGCCTTGATCGTCTTGATCCAGCTCAACTACGTGATCGCGCCGCGGATACCGATTCTCGACAGGTTCTAAATAGTCAATACAGTCCGCCGCGTTACATAGAATGCCCGCGCAGTGATTGGCGGGCTGAACGCACCGACAGACCTTCTCTCGAGCATCGGCATCTGTGTCGCCGCGGCCGCATTGATCGCCTCGGTCACCTGGCAGTTCCGGCAGCCGCTGATCATCGCGTACCTCGCCACCGGCGTGATCATCGGGCCAATAGGTCTCCGGTTCGTCACGGACGAGGCGAGCATCTCGACCGTCGCGGAGATCGGGCTCATCCTGCTGCTATTCGTCATCGGCCTCGAGATCGATGTCAGGAAGATGGCCTCAGGCGGTCCCGCGGTATTGATCACGGGCGCCCTGCAGGTGCCGATCTGCATCGCGCTCGGCCTGGCGTTTTTCTGGGCTCTCGGCGTTCCGATGACCCCGCGCAACAATGCGCTTCTCTACCTCGCGGCCTGCATGAGCCTGTCCAGCACGCTGGTCGTGGTCAAGATCCTCAACGACAAATACGAGCTCGACACGCTGCCCGGTCGGATCACGCTGGGCGTCCTCGTCATCCAGGACCTGTGGGCGGTTGCCATGCTCGCGCTGCAGCCCAACGTCTTGAATCCGGACCTGCTGCCGCTCGTCGGGTCCCTGTGGCGCGGTGCCGTGTTGGTCACGAGTGGTTTCGCCCTGTCCAAGTACGTCCTTCCACATCTCTTCCGCGTAGTCGCGAAGGCGCCGGAGTTGGTGCTCGTCTCGGCGCTCGGCTGGTGCTTCTTCATGGCGGCGGCGGCGAGCTTCATCGGATTGTCTCGCGAGATGGGCGCCCTCATCGCGGGCGTGAGCCTTTCCGCATTCCCGTACAACCTGGATGTCGTCGCCAAGGCGGTGAGCATCCGCGACTTCTTCGTGACGCTCTTCTTCGTGTCCCTAGGCATGCAGATCACAATCCCGAGCCTGACAGTGCTGGAGCTTGCGGCCGCGGCTTCGCTGTTCGTGATCGTAAGCCGCGTCGTTGTGGTGCCGATCCTTTACGCCTTGCGCCTGACGGTCGTCATCATCACCTTCGCCGTGACGTCGGTGATTTCGACTTACATGATCAACTTCAGCCATCCGATCCAGAATGTCATCGCCGGCGCGCTGAAGAGTGTCGGCCTGAAGGATCTCGACTCGACACGAGTCACGGAGGAGGACGGCGAGAAGCAGCACCCAGTGATATTGCTTGGCTTCTTCCGAGACACCAGCTCCATCCTGTACGAGTTTGAGCATGAAGGCGACGCGAAGGAGGCGCGGGACTTCTGCGACAAGATCCTGGTGATCGACTTCAACCCGACCGTGATGCGAGAGCTGCGCCGGCGGGGCATCAAGTGCGTGTACGGCGACATCGCGCACGCCGACACCCTTCGTCACGCAGGCATCGAGCACGCGAAGCTGGTCGTCTCGACCATCACCGATGACGTGCTTCGCGGCACCGACAACATGAGACTTCTGAAAAACGTGAAGGCGCACGCCCCCAAGGCCCTGGTGGTGCTCACCACGGACCACATCCCGCAAGCCCTGCACTTCTACCGGGATGGCGCCGACTTCGTCTTCATCCCGAGGCTCTACTCGGCGGCGGCCTGCGCCCGCATCCTGCGCAAGGGCCTGGACGACGGGTTTCTAGAGGTCCGGACCCAGGCCATAGGACACCTTTCGAAGCGACAAGAGGTATTGGCTTAGGGCCCGGTATTCTCGCCGGTGTGAACCTCACCCCGGGGCTGAGTCCTTTCGAGCCTCTGGCCAAGGCCTATGAGCGCGCGGTGACGGAGCATCCCAAGGATGACGGGCTGTTCGGCCCAAAGAGCATCGTCTGGCGAGTCCACCGCGACCACAGCTTTCCGATCGCGGGCATGCGATCGCTGATGGTCCAGGCGCTGCATCCGCTGGCCATGGCCGGCGTCGCCCAGCACAGCAGCTGGCGGAAGGACCCCTTCGGCCGGCTGGCGGCGACCAGCAGCTACGTCCTCACGACCACGTATGGGGACACCGAGTCGGCGCTGGCAGCCGCGGCGTGGGTGCGAAAGATCCATACCCACGTTCGAGGGGTGGACACGGAAACGGGCCTGCCATACGCGGCGGAAGACCCCGCCCTGCTGCTGTGGGTGCATGCGGCGATGGTCGAGTCGATCGTCACCATGGTTCGTCGCTACGGGCGCGGGTTGGACGGCGGCGAAGCGGACCGCTATGTCGCCGAGATGGTCCCCTTCGCCGAGATCGTAGGGGTGCCGGCGTCCGACGTTCCATCGACCGTTTCGGCGCTGAGCGATTACATCGAGTCGGTGGAGCTGCGCCGGATCACGCCCGCCGCCAGAGATGCCATCGCGGTGGTGCTGGACCCGCCAGACCTTGACCCGGGCTTCCGCGAGCTGTGGCATGAGCTCGGCCAGGTCACCATCGGAACCCTGCCCGAGTGGGCCCGGGAGATGTACGGATTTCCCGCCACCGCACCGGAGCTCCTGGAGCGGGAGCCGGTGCGGCAGCTGCTCGGCGTCCTCGACCTCGCCTTCGAGTCGCTGCCGGGCGTCCTGGAGACTCGCCGGCGGATCGAGCTGCGCATGCGGGCATGACCGGCAACGGCTCCGCGATGCGCCAGTCGCGGTTCGGTCGCGGTGCGGCAATGGCTCGGATGCTGCTTCGCATCGGCGGGCGGTACGCGGCGCGATCGCCGCGGCTCCTGTTCGCCTCCGTCCAGCAGCGAGACGAGCTGAGACACGACCTCGCGCTCCGCTCCGCCGACGAGGTGGCGGAGGAGCTGGGCTCGATGAAGGGCGTGCTGATGAAGGTCGGCCAGATGGCGAGCTACATCTACGAAGACCTGCCGGAGACGTTCCGGATCGCTATGGGCCGCCTGCAGACGAACGCGCCGCCAATGAGCGCCGAGCTGGCGTCATCGGTGATCCTCGACGAGCTTGGCGATGCGCCCGAGCGCGTCTTCGCGGAATGGGATCCGCTCCCGTTCGCGGCTGCGTCGATCGGCCAGGTGCACCGGGCGATCACCAAGGACGGCCGCGCGGTGGCGGTCAAGGTGCAGTACCCAGGGATCTCGCTCAGCATCACATCCGACCTGCGCAACGCGGCGCTGCTCCGCAAGATCATTGGCGCCGCATTTCCGGGCCTGGATGTGAGATCGCTGGTCGACGAGCTCGGCGAGCGGCTGCAGGAAGAGGTCGATTACGTCCGCGAGGCGGCCAACCAGGAGGTGTTCGCCGGTTACTTCGAAGGACATCCCTTCATCCACGTTCCCCACGTGGTCCACGAGCTCAGCACCTCACGCGTGTTGACGAGCGAGCTCGTCGTGGGCGCCGGCTTCGAAGAGCTGCTGACCTGGAGCCAGCGAGAAAGAGACCTGGCGGCCGAGACGATCTATCGCTTCGTCTTTCGCAGCCTGTACCGGCTGCATGCGTTCAACGGCGATCCGCATCCTGGCAACTACCTGTTCCAGGGCCACGGCCGGGTCACCTTCCTCGATTTCGGCCTGACCAAGTTCTTCACGGCCGCGGACTTGAATCCCCTCGAGGACGCGGTCCGCTACATCGTCCTCGAGAAGGACTACGAAGCGTTTCGCGCCGCCCTGGAACGGGCCGGCTTCCTGAAACGGGGCGCCCCGGTGCCGACCGACGTGGTCGTCGATCGGTTTGGCCAGTTCTATCAGACGGTCCTGAAAGACGCGCCGATGACCATCACCCCCGAGTTCGCCTCGTCCATCGTGCGGCGGTTCTTTGATGCCAAGAGCCCGCTGGCCGCCTACAGCGATGTCCCCCGCGCCTACGTGGTGATGCAGCGCATCAACCTCGGCCTGTACGCCGTGCTCGGCAGCCTTCACGCCAACGCCAACTGGAGGCGCCTTGCCGAGGAAATCTGGCCATTCTTCCAGGGCCCACCTTCCACGCCGATCGGAGAGGCGGAGGCCCGCTGGGAGGCGCAAAAAGCCGCCGCCGCGGCGCCCGCCTAAGGCGAACCCCCAAAACTGGTGCAAAAAGTGATAAAGATTTAGGTAGTTGGCGGCTTCGTTTTAACTCTTTGAAAGGGGGACGAGAGTTATGGCAGGTACCGTCGGCGGCAGTGATGCCTTGCGCTCCTTAGCGCCGGAGGAGCGCCAGAGACAGATGGTGCGGGCGGTGGTCGCCAGCACGGTCGGGACGGCGATCGAGTGGTACGACTACTTCCTGTACGGCACGATGGCCTCGCTCGTATTCCCAAAGTTGTTCTTCCCGAAGTCAGACGTTCTGACCGGGACCTTGAACAACTACGCGATCTTCTTCGTCGGCTTCCTGGCGCGCCCCATCGGAGCCTGGCTGTTCGGCACCTACGGCGACCGAATCGGACGCAAGGCGACCCTCATAGCGACGCTCCTTTTCATGGGGATCGCGACCTTCCTGATCGGCTTGATGCCGACTTACGCCACGCTCGGCCTTGGCGCGGCGGTGATCCTGCTCGTGCTTCGCTTCTGCCAGGGGCTTGGGGTCGGCGGGGAGTGGGGCGGCTCGGTGCTGATGTCCATGGAGTGGGGCAGCTCCAAGCGCAAAGGCTTCTTTGGCAGCTGGCCTCAATTCGGTGTGCCGGCCGGACTGCTCGTCTCCACGGTGGTCGTTGCCTTGACCAGCACAATCGCAGGCACTGCCGCATTCAACTCGTGGGCGTGGAGGATCCCGTTCCTCCTCAGCATCGTCCTTGTCGGCATCGGCCTCTACATCCGTCCCGGGATCCTGGAGACACCGGTGTTCCAGACGATCCTCAACGAGCGGCGCATCGAGCCGCGGCCAGTCACCGAGGTCGTAAGGCGCAACTGGAGGGAGATCATCCTCAGCGCGCTGCTGCGCCTACCCGAGCAGGCGCCGTTCTACCTCTTCACCACGTTCGTCTTCACCTTCGGCCTCACCCTCAAACTGAATCGCAACTTCCTGACCTGGGCAGTGAGCGCTGCCGCGATCATCTCCTTCTTCTCGATCCCGTTCTTCGGCCATCTGTCCGACAGGATCGGCCGCAAGACGGTGTACATGGCGGGGATCGTCGTCATGGCCATCTGGGGCTTTGTCTACTTTGGCCTCTACGCCACGGCGATTCCACTCGTGGTTTTTGTCGTAATCGCCCTTTCGCTCATCCCACACGATATGCAGTACGGGCCCCAGGCTTCTCTGATCGCCGAGAGCTTCACCGGTCGCCTTCGCTACAGCGGAGCCTCGCTTGGATACCAGCTCGCCTCGGTGATCGCGGGCGGCCCGGCGCCGTACATCGCGACGA
The DNA here is from genome assembly GCA_005888075.1 of Chloroflexota bacterium. Lineage (GTDB taxonomy): Bacteria > Chloroflexota > Dormibacteria > Dormibacterales > Dormibacteraceae > 40CM-4-65-16. The sequence goes on along the minus strand of VBKD01000178.1, from coordinate 13,759 downwards.
AGATCTGGGCGGGGGAAACCTTCCTCCCGGCCAAGAACCCATACATGATCAGCCTCTACATCCTGGGTTGCTGTGTGATCGGGTTCGTAGCGGTGGTCCTGCTGAAGGACCGTCAAGCCCTGGATCACACGGCCGAGTACGAAGACCAGGAGGTCACGACGCCGAGCACGGTGCGGCACCCTGCACCTGGCTGATCCAACAGAAGTAAGTCGAGGGAAGGCGCCGGCGCCCGGCGCCTTTTCTTATCTACAGGCCGGTGCGGAACTCGCTAAGCATTGAGCGGAGTACCGAACCTCTCCGATGAGACGACCTGGTCGAACGGCTTTCGGTTCTTCTTGCCCAAACCGAGCTTGCGCCGTGGATACCCGAAGGGGACGACGGCCAACACGTCATATGAGTCTGGTAAGCCAAACCGCTCTCTGACCGTCTCCATCGCGCCGAAACCGGTCCAGTTGGAGCCGACCCCGTCGGCCCACGCGGTCAGGATCATCGACTGGATGGCACGGCTGGCGTCCGAGACGCCGGAGGCCCTGTCCTTTTCGTACGCGACGATGACCGCGGCTCCTGCCTCCGCCGCATACCGGCCGGTCCTGACGAGCGATCCCAGCTTACGCAAGCTTTCACGATCGCGAACGAGAACGAAGTGCCACGGCTGGCTGTTCGCCGAGCTCGCCGTCAGATGCGCCGCGTCGACGATACGGCGCACAACGTCGCGTGGCAGCTCCCTGTCCTGGTACTCCCGAACCGCGAGAACAGTGCGTATTGTTTCGAAGACTTCGTTGGCCATCATTCCATTGTCCTAGCTTCTGACCAGATGGAGGGGAGCAAGTTGGCCGAACAGCATCCAGACCGTAGGTTCACCGGAGAACAGCACCGAGCGGAGTACGCGGCAGCCAAAGCGGCGCCGGCGGAACACAAACCGCGACTGGTCACTTCCCACCAGGGTCGTGAAAAAGTTCACGGCACCGGGCCCGTCGGGCGATTCAACAACGCTCTCGCGGTGTTCATCACCAAACGTGTCGGCACGATGTGGGCGGCATACGTCTTCGCGCTGATCAGCCTGGTCTCGTTTCCTCAAGCGCTGCAGGCCTTCTTGAGGGGCGACACGGTGACCGGCATCGCGTGGTTGAGCCAGTCGTTCCTGCAGCTGGTGTTCTTGCCCATCATCATCGTCGGGCAGAACGTCATATCGGCCAGCCAGGACGCGCGCGCCGAGGCGGACCACATCACCCTGACCACGCTCCACGCTATCAACGTGCAGCAGTTGGGTCTGCTGAAACAACAGCGAGAAATCCTTGATCTGCTCGAGAAACGGGGCGCCGCCTAACTCGTCCCGCACGCGTTAGGCCGTACGATCCCAGCGTCATGAATCCGTTGGCGAGCGCCGCCGAAATCACGGCGGGAGCAATACTCCTCGGGGCTATTTTCTTCGACCTGTTCCAATCGGTCGTCCTGCCCCGTCCCGCCGTGAATAAGGTGCAGCTGAGCCGTTGGATCGGCCGCCCGATGTGGCTCTCGTGGAGATGGTTGAGCCAGAAGACCTCGCGCCTCGAGCGCAGCGAGCGCCGGCTCGCCTCGTACGGCCCGCTCTCACTATTCGTCTTCTTCTTGATCTGGGGCCTTGGGATTGTGCTCGGATACAGTCTGATCGACTACGGATTGGCTGATCAGTTCAAGCCGGCTCTGGGCGACTTCCCGACGTCGTTTTATATCTCCGCAACCACGCTGGTCCCGCTGAGCTACGGCGATTTCGTACCGGAACAGGGCCCGGCTCGGCTCGTCATAGTCGCCGAGAGCGCGACGGGTATTGTGCTCGCCGCACTCGCAATCACGCTGCTGTTCAGCCTGTACGAGTCCTTTCGTTCGCGTGAAGAAGCGGTCATCGCGCTCGACGCGCTGGCCGGCGCCCCCCCGGCGGGCGTTTATCTCCTCGAACAGACGGTCGAGCGCAGCCTCCGGCCACAGCTGAAAGAGACGTTCGAGGAATGGCGGAAGTGGACAGCGATGGTCCTCGAAAGCCATCTCGCGTATCCATGGCTCTTCTTTTTTCGCTCGAGCCATGACAACGAGGCCTGGATCAACTCTTTCGCTGCGGTCATGGATGCGGCGGTGCTTGTCCTCAGCACTGTGGATGACGAGTCCGAGGGCTCGGCTCGGCTCATGTTGACCGTGGGGAATCACTTTGTGGAGGACACCGCGTGGGTTCTTCGCCTAACCAACCAGCTAGACCCGATCATCGATCGCGATGAGTACCAAGTCGCAGTCGACCGATTGAGAAAGGCGGGTTACCGGATCAAGGACAGCGGCTGGGAGAAGTTCAGCAAACTGCGCTCGCAATACGCGTCGGTGGTCAACCAGCTCGCTCTGCTGCTTGCTGTTCCCCCGGCCGAGTGGGTCGGGGATCGCTCATACCTGCCACATCGTCAGGGGGCTAGGGCAAGGCGATCGAAACCGCCCGCGAGCTAGAGGCCGAGCCTCTAGGCGATCAGGCCCATCTCGCGGGCCTTGACGATCGCTTCCAGCTTGGAATGCACGCCGAGCTTGCCGCCAAGGCTTCGAATGTGGGTGCGCACCGTGGTGTAGCTGATGCCAAGCTCCGCCGCGATGCCGCGGCTTGGCAATCCTTCGGCCATCAGCCTCAGCACTTCCTTCTCACGCGGGGTCAAGGCCTCCAGCTGTGATTCGATCGCTCTCCGTTTGGCGAGCAGCGTGGCAATGGTGCGAGGCGTGATCAGCATCTTGCCCCGTGCCACATCACGGATGGCGGCGACCACGTCCGCGGCGGCTCGAGATTTGTGAATGAACGCGCTGGCTCCCGCCTGGACGGCGGCAAACCGTACCGCCTCACTGTCCTCGCGGGTCAGGAAGATGATCTTCGCTTCGGGTCTAGCGCGGCGAATCGCTGAGGCGGCATCGGGCGCGGTTCCATCAGGCAGGCGGTAGTCAAGCAAGACGATATCGGGACGCAGCTCGATCGCAGCACGCTCAGATTGCGCGAATGTGCCGACAGAGCCGACAACTTCCATGTCTTCCTGTTGGTTGATCAACGCGGCCAATCCTTCCGCCACGACCTGGTGGTCCTCGACGATGAGGACGCGAGTCCGTTCCGGATCGTTAGAAGACTCCTCGGACGGGGCGGCAGGATCACCGACGATGCCCACATCTTTCAAAACCACGGCCATGGGGCGAGTACCCGCGAAAGGGGAGTATCGAGCGCTCTTATCGCCTTCGCGTTAGATTGACAGCATGGTCAAGCGCCGTCCCGCAGTCGTCGCGCCCCTGCTCATCGTGGTGCTGGCGGTCCTGCTTCTGCTCGCGATCCTCACTCAGGCGAGGCCCGCGCTGGCACCCGCCTTGACCGGTCTCCCCGCGCCGAATACGCAAGCCGAGAGCTCGGCTCCGACGACGGGGCCCAAGGCCGGCCCGGCCGCCTCGCCGAGGTCGGTAACCGCGTCCCAACCGGCAGAGCCCGCGAGCGTGCCCGTGCAGTCCGCGGCTCAGGCCCCGCAGGCCCCGGCGTCGAGTCAGTGCGGGCCCGCCGGAAGCGGGCTGCCCTGCGTGGCGCCCTAGTCAAAAGAAAAGGGCCGGTCGCCGGACCGGCCCCTTTTTAATGCAACGAACGGGGTCTTAGTCGCCGCCGATGGCGAGCGCCGTGATCCTCGTATCCCAGTTGGCCAGAGCCGACCGGGCGCCGCCGCAGCTTCCGAACTTAGGACCCATCGTGAGCCACTGCTGGAAAGTGCACGTCTGCCCGATGTACTCGGATGCCATCCAGATGTTCGACCCGTCGACCACAGCGGCGCCGTAGTCGCCCCATCGCGGCCGCGGCGGGTCGCCGACATATGCGACGTAGCCAGTGAAACCGTCATCGGGCCCCGCGCCGTGGGCGGCGTAGTGGATGGCGCCAGGTCCGGACTCTCCGTTGAAGGGGACGTATGCGGCGCTCGGGTAGTCGTTGGTGCCGACCAGCGTGAAGCTGATCGCGCCAGCTCCTTGCGAGTTGACCGCGATCGCCGGGTAGTTGAGGTTGGTGTCGGCCAGCCCAAGATAGCCCTGCTTCGAAACGTGGGCGTGGACCTTGCCGCCTGTGACGCTCGGCTGCGCGGCGAACCATTCGATGCCTGCCTGAGACTTGCCGCCGATGGTGAGCGCCGTGTCCAGCGCGCCATACAGCGTCCCGTTCGCGTACACGACCTGCTGCATACGCGTGTCGTTGCTGTCGAGGTGGGCCATCACCTCGTTGTGTGCCGGTTCTTTCGTGAACAGCGCTTGCCAGCAACCGATGGTCGTGTCGTTGATGCAGTCCAGCAACGGTGTCGAGCCACTCTTCTGGTTGGAAGGCGCGGGCACCGAATAGCGGCCGACCTTCAGGACGGTGTTGGTCAGCTCTACGTCGGGCGAACCCGAGTTGAGCGAGGCAGTGTTGGTCAGCGCCCACACCACCAAGTCCCTCGAGGTGCGGTTGAGAAGAGGGTTGACCTCATCGGCGGCGTTGGAGCTCATGAAGAACTCGGTCCCATCAGCCTCCGTGTTGAACGCTCCATTGGCGGCCGTCGCGGGCCAAACGGTAAAGCCGGCCTGCTTGTTGCGAACCATGTTCGTGGTGTCGATCTGAGTCACCAGCACGCTGGCGGCGTTCGCTGCCAGAGCCTGCTTGGAGAAGGCGTAGACCTGGGCGGCCTTGTACTCGGGACCGAACAGGCTGTACTCGTTGGTGGTCACGTAGAAGCCGTTGGCATCCGCTCCGATGTGCGGGTAATCGCCGATGCAGGCTCCGTGGCCAGTGCCGTCAGCCTTGAGCGAGCAGTGGTGGTCCGGTGTGCCCTGAGTGCCATCGTCCTGTACGGGCACCGAGTAGACGACCCACCCTTGGGTCGGGTCGGCGGTCTTGCTGACCGCGATATCCAGGTGGTTCGGACCGAGGAAATGCCCGTTGGCCGGATTGACCTCGAGGGTCAGGGTCACGTGGAACCACCGCTGCGTGGCGCTGTCGTACAAGCAGCTCGGGTCGGTGACAAATGGTCCCCGAACACCTGTGGCCCGGTTGATCGCCGGCACGTATCCGTAAAACGAGTTGAGTGCCGTGGGGACCGTCTTGGGGGCGCCGGTCTGGTCGTAAACCGCCAGCACGTCGTTGACCGTCTCGAAGACGAATCCGTTACCTACACAAAGGCCCTGGTCAGGCGGTTCGACCGAGAACTGGTTGCCGGCGTTGGCGTAGCGCTGCTGGTAGTGGCGCAAACCGTCAAAGCTGACCAGCAGTGATGCGTTCGTCTCGTCCTTGGCCGACTCGCCCGAGCTGGAGCCACGCTGCTCCTTGCCTGCCGACTTGCTCCGGTTGACCGGCACAGACGGCGCGCCCGCGGTCCCGGCGCCGTTGGTGTCAACAACCCCGGTCGCGATCTCAGGTGAGCCCAACGCGGCGCCATCGAGAGCGACATCGGAAAATGATGCGGTTCCTGAGGCTGATATCGATCGGGTGTTGCTGCCGCTCGATGCGGCGGCAGGCATGACGGCGAACGAGCCGGCGGCCACGGCGGCAATGGCAAGCGAAACAAGCGTGCGCCTGTGCAACTCGGACCCCTCCTCTTCACGAGACCAACTGCGACCACCCGACCCCACCGAATCCAGCCATGGTGCGCCGGATTGCCCATGACGAAGCCTGGCTTGGAGGCTTATCAGAAGTTGGATAACTGTGGCAAAGGGCGGAAAGCAAGTCAATAAGTTAAGGGTTGGTTTTCTGGGACAGATGTCGCATACGGGCCGGGCATCAGCCTGGGCTAACGTAGGAGTTGTCCCATGAAACAGCGTCAGCGCGAGGGTGTCTCGCGCGCGAAAGCCGTGCGCGCGGTAAGCCCCGCCGGAGTTGCCGGCGATGGCCGGGCCCAGATGGCGCCGTGGCGAACTCTCATCACCGCCATCCACCCGCACCCATCGGTCAAGATCAATCACGGCGCCACGTTCCTCGTCACCGACCGCCAGGGTTCGATTCCGAGCCACAACGAAGGCGAGTACGGCCTCTACTCGGCCGACACGCGCTTCATCTCCCGTCACGAGCTGAGGATCAACGGCAAGCAGCCAGACTCAGTGGCTTCGGTGCGGCTGTCTTATCGCCATGCGCGCTGGCACATGATCGCCGACAGCATCTCCGACCCGCGCGGCGACATGCGCGAAGCCCGAGTCGCGATCACGGTCGACCGGCTGGTCAGCCTCCGCCAGATGCATGAGGAGCTCGAGCTCCACACGTTCGCGCGTGCCCCGGTGACGGTGCTCCTGGAGATAGCGTTGGAGAGCGATTTCGCCGACCTCTTCGAGGTCCGCTTTCGCTCGTGGCAGCGCCGGGCGGATCTGAACACGTGGTGGGTGGGGCCCAACAGTCTCGAATGCCGGTACGAGAACCAGGACTTCATCCGCCGCTGCCTGGTGCGGGCCGTCAAGCCGGTTGTGGAGACCACTTATGCCAACGGCTCGCTTCGCTTCCCCGTTGATCTGGTGCCCGGCGAGGAGTGGCGTCTGTGCCTCCAGTACGACTTGCTGACTGATGACCAGGACCTGCCCATGCTGGCGTCACGGTCGGTGTTCGCCTCGGGTGAGGACGACCCCATGAGCCAGGCTCGGAGCTGGCAGAGGTCGGTCTCTCAGATCGAGCCGGCCGACATCCGGCTCCAGTTCGCGTATGAGCGGGCGATAGAGGATTTCGCAGCCTTGCGTCTGCATGAGCAGGACTCGTCGTCCGATCGCTGGATGCCTGCGGCTGGACTTCCCTGGTTCATGGCGCTGTTCGGACGGGACAGCCTGATCGCATCAATGCAGGCGATGATCGCGCAGCCGGCGGTGGCAATCGGAACGCTGGAGAACCTCGCCAAGTGGCAGTCCGATGTGGACGACCCGGTGCGAGACGCTGAGCCGGGCAAGATCCCCCATGAGCTTCGAGTCGGGGAGTGGGCTCACTTCGGCCTCGTCCCGCACCGGCCCTACTTCGGCACCGCCGACGCCACTCCTCTTTATCTGCTGCTTCTCGCCGAGCAGTATCGGTGGCTGGGCGACGCAGAGGCGCTGCAACCGTTCAAGCGCGTCGCCGAGCGGTGCCTGGACTGGATCGACCGTTACGGCGACCGCGACGGCGATGGATTCCAGGAATACGCGCCTCGAACACCTGAGGGCTATCGCAACCAGGCCTGGCGCGACGCACACGACGGTGTGCTGGACGAGACGGGCGCCTTTCCGGACCTGCCTATCGGCACATCGGAGATGCAGGCTTACGTGTACGGGGCGAAGGGCCGGATCGCGGCCCTGTTCGAGGCCTGGGGCGACGACCAGCGCGCGGCACGCCTTCGCCAGGAGGCCGCCGAGCTCCGCGACCGTTTTATCAAAGCCTTCTGGCTGGAAGAGCAGGGGGAGCTGGCGTTCCTGCTCGACGGCCACAAGCGGGCCGTGTCCACCGTGGTCTCCAACTCGGGTCACGCCCTGTGGATGGGCATCCTCGATAAGGCGCGAGGCGAGGCAGCGGGCAAGCGCCTGATGCGGCCTGACATGTTCACCGGGTGGGGCGTGCGAGTCCTCTCCGAACATCATCCGTCGTACGACCCGCACTCCTATCAGCGTGGTTCGGTATGGCCGCACGACAGCGTCATCGCCGCGGCCGGGCTGAAGCGTTATGGGCTGGTCGAGGAAGCCTGGACGCTGCTCGACGGCCTCCTGGGTGCGGTCATGTGCTTCGAGGACATTCAGATGCCGGAGCTGTTCGCGGGTCTACCCAGGGGCGAATTCGCGGTGCCGGTTCCATATCGAGGAGCCAACGTGCCTCAGGCGTGGGCCGCGGGCAGCGTGCTGCAGATGGTCCGCATCCTCCTCGGGTTCGAGCCGGATGTGCCCGCCGGCCGGATCTATGTCGATCCGGCACTCCCGGCGTGGTGCCCTCGACTCGAGCTGCGCAAGCTGCGAATCGGCGACCGCGAGGTCCGCCTCAGCGTGCACCGCAAACCGGACGGCGATTGCCTGATCGAGGGGGACGCCCCGGGCCTGGAGATCGTCCGCGGCACACCCCCGTGGCAGGAGCTCGACTAGGTAAAACTCGCCATCGCGGCGTTCCTGCACGACTTCGGCAGGTCAGGTGTTGTATCCATGTGGTACCCCGCCGGATAGCCTTCGTGGGCACGCCTTGGTTTGCGGTTCCGCCCAACGGCTATGGCGGCATCGAGCTCATGGCCTACAACCTGGCGCGGGAGCTCCAGGTGCGCGGTCACCAGGTAACGGTCATCGGCCGGCAAGGCTCGCAGGGACCTTTCGAGAACGTGGCCCTGGCGCCTGAGAGCTGGGTGGAAGACCTTGGCACCCTCAATCACACCGCGCGCGAGAACTCATTCATTTATCGGGCATATGACCTGATCCGCCGTCGCGCCTTCGACGTGATTCACGATCACTCGGGCTTGACCGGCTTGCTCGTGGCCGCGGCATGTCGCCCTCAAGCTCCGGTGGTGGCCACGATCCACGGCGACCTGAACGAAGCAGAAGGGGAGTTCCTCTCCTCGATCGACCATCGGGTGCACCTGATCGCGATCAGCCGAGCGCAGCAATCGATGGTCGCGGGTGTGGAGTGGCGCGGCATCGTCCACAACGCGATCGACGCATCCACCTACACGCCGATCACCGACCCACAACAGAAAGAGGACTACGTCGTCGACCTCGCGCGCATCTCACCGGACAAAGCCCAGCACCTCGCCATCGAGTTCGCGAAACGATCGAACGTGCGCCTGGTGATGGCGGGTAAGGTGGACAGGGACTCCGAGGAATACTTCGAGAAAGAGGTCAGGCCTCACCTGTCCGAGCGGATCACGTGGATCGAAAACGTCCAGGGTGACGACAAGCTCCAGCTGCTGGCCAAGGCGCGCGCGATGGTGTTTCCGATCCAGTGGGAGGAGCCGTTCGGTCTGGCGATGGTGGAGGCGATGGTCAGCGGCACCCCGGTTATCGCGACGCCGCACGGCGCGGCCACGGAGGTGGTCGATCCGGGAATCACAGGCTGGCTGACGGACGACGTCGACGAGATGGTGAAGGCTTACAAACGGATCGGCGAGATCGACCTGGAGCGATGCGTCAAGCATGCCGCCAAACGGTTCGGCCCGCCCCAGATGGCCGACGGCTACCAGCATGTGTACGAGCGCGCGATCGAGGAGTCGTTTTATCGTGACCGGGGATAGGATCCTTCGCCTGTGGTCACGCAGACTGCGAAACGGCGCTGAGCATGCGTGAGCGGGCGACAGCCCCAAGCCATGAGGCGCTCGGTCGGGGGTGGCGGGTGAACGTCCGCCGTTCGACCGCCACGAGGCCAAAGGTCGGGCGGTACCCGAATGCCCATTCGAAGTTGTCGAGCAGCGACCAGTAGAGATAGCCGCGGACGCCGATTCCATCCGCCAGGCATGCCACGACCTCTCGCAGGGCTGTGTCGATGTACGCGATGCGCTTCTCGTCGATCGCCGTTGCGATCCCGTTCTCAGTCACGAGTATCGGCACTCCTGGGCAAGTGCGATGCGCACGCCGGATCGCGGCCCCAAGAGCCTGTGGGTAGTACTCGTAGCCCATCTGCGTCGTGTGGTCGGTTTCTTCGAGCTCGCGGACCGTATCGCTCCAGTCGTGGCCCGGGCTGCGAGGACCCTCAGGTCCGAACCTGAATCGCGTATAGGCCTGCACGCCGACGAATTCGTCCTGGCGGGCGAGCTCCAGGAACCAATCGCTGACGCGGGACTCCAGCTCCAACGATGTGCTGCCAGGCCGGGCGCCATCCTCGTACTGCAGATCCGGCAGCGCGAGAGTCACCCCGGCCGGGATGCCCGCACGTGACCGGATGGCCGCGGCGCCGAGACGATGCGCCTCGAGCAGGTTGTCGACTGCCCGCTGCGCTCCGTCGCGGTCGTCCGTATGGCCGGGCGGATTGACGCCCAGCAACCAGCCGCTCGAGCCCAAGCCCTGCGGCTCGTTGAGTGTGCACGCGTACGCGATGAGGTCGCCCAAGGCAACCGCCGCGCGCTCGCAATACCGCTCGAACAGCTTCGGAAATCCCTCGTATCCAAAGGAACCGTGCTCCTGCAGCCACCTTGGGAGTGTGAAGTGGTGAAAGGTGACGATCGGAACGATGCCATGCTCGTGGCACGCTTCCAGGATGCGTCTGTAGTGAGCGAGAGTCGCCAGCGAGAACTCACCTTCGGCCGGCTCGATGCGCGCCCACTCGATGCCAAATCGAAAGGTGTTCAGCCCGAAGCCGGCGAGCATCGCGATGTCGTCCCGAAAGCGGTGATAGAAGTCGCACGCGTCGCCCGATGGTTCGTAGCACGGCGTGGAAGACAGGTGCTCCCACCACCACCAATCGCTGTTCGTGTTGTTGCCTTCGACCTGGTGAGCCGACACCGAGGCGCCGAAAAGAAATCCGTCTGGGAACCGGCCTTCGTCAGTCATCCGGCGGAGTGTAGCCTTCCAGGATGGGCCGGCGAGGAGTCGGCCTTCCCACCTGCTGCCGGCCGCGGGAAATTTGGTTGTTGACAGCGGAGGCAGGAGGCAATAGGATCACCTAAACCGCTTTAGTAAAGCGGTTTAGAGGGGAGAGATCGTTATGGCCGGGAACCCGTCGGGGAGCCTCGGTGTCCAGAGTCACGATCGCTGACGTGGCGAGCGCGGCCGGCGTCTCGAAGACCGCGGTTTCGTTTGCCTTCAACAACCCCGAGAAGCTCGGCACCACCACTCTCGAGCGGGTGCTGCGTGTCGCTCACGACCTCGGCTACGCGCCGCACCCCGCCGCACGAGCCCTGTCCACGCGACGAAGCGGCACGATCGGCGTCCTCATGCCGCAACGCCTGTCGATCGTTTTCGCCAATCCATTTCTTGGCGAGCTGATGCAGGGATTGGGCGAGCTTTGCGAAGAGCACGACCTGACGGTGCTGCTGGTCCCGCCGCTCGACGGATCGCTCGAGGGAGCCATCCGGCAGGCCTCCGTCGACGGTTTCATCAGCCTCGGGCTCAACCCGGACGACCCTGAGATGGAGACGCTCAACCGCATCGGCATCCCGACCGTGCTCATCGACTCTGATGCCGCGGGGTCATATCCAACGGTCAATGTCGATGACACTGCCGGTGCGCACGCGGCGGCGCAGCACCTGCTGGACCTGGGTCACCGATATCTCGCGGTCCTGGTCTTGCCTCCGGCTCGCGACCACGTGCAGCACACGCCGACGGCGGCTCGGCGGATGGCGGGTTACCTCTCCGCCATTGAAGGCGCGGGGGCTCCGGCCACATTTCAGCTGACCGCGGGTATCTCCGTTTCGGCAGGCGTGCGCGCCTTCGAAGCGTTGCCCAAGGGCGAGCATCGACCGACCGGGGTGCTCGCGATGAGCGACATGGCCGCGATCGGCGTGATGTCGGCGGCGCAGGCGGCCGGGCTGCGCGTGCCGGACGACATCTCGGTGGTCGGATTCGATGACATCCCGATGTCGGCGTGGACGAATCCCGCGCTTACAACGGTCCATCAGCCGATCGTCGAAAAGGGTCGGATCGCGGCGCGCCTCCTGATCCAGCGCATGCAGGGAAAGAGCGTCGATTCACCGGTCCCGCTCAGCACCAGCCTGGTGATCCGGCAATCCACGACATCGCGTAAGGAGGTGGTCGTCGGCCGGAACGTATAGCTCGCACGTATTCAGATTTGCCAAATTGGAGGAGGAACATAGAATTGCAGGTTAAGGGGCAGGTAAGCCGTCAGCCCAGCGTCGAGTGGGGGTGTTATAGATGCGGGTCAATTTGATCGCACGTAGTGTGGTCGTATCGCTGCTGGTCGCCTTGGTGGCCGCGGCGTGCGCGCCTGGATCGTCGAACAACAGCGGGACGGTCAAGGGCGGCACGGTCAAGGTCATCGGGACCTGGACCGGGAGTGAGCTCGACTCCTTCAATGCCGTGCTCGCGCCATTCACGCAAAGGACTGGAATCCAGGTCCTCTTTGATGGTCAAAGAGACCTTGACACCATCCTCAACACTCGGGTCGCGGCCGGCGACCCGCCGGACTTGGCGGCCGCGCCAGGGCCGACCCTGCTGAGCAAGTTCGCGCAGCAGGGCAAGGTCAAGGACCTGAGCACGTTCCTTGACATGTCCACGCTGAAGAGCCAGTACTCCCAGTCTTGGATCGACCTCGGTACCGTCAACGGCAAGTTCGTCCAGGTGTTCTCCTGGGCCGCCCTCAAGGGGCTCATCTGGTACAACCCCAAGGTTTTCCAGGCCAAGGGCTACACCGTGCCCAAGACCTGGGACGACTTGATCGCCCTGCAGGCGAAGATCAAGCAGGACGGAACAACCCCCTGGTGCATCGCCGTGGAGAGCGGGGGCGACTCGGGTTGGGCCGGCAGCGACTTCCACAAGGAGATCGCGCTCGGCACCATCGGACCCAGCGTCTACGACAAGTGGTGGCAGGGCAAGCAGAAGTGGTCCTCACCCGAAATCAAGTCGACCTTCACGACGTTCGGTCAGATCCTCGGATCCGGTGACAGCAACGTGTATGGCGGCGCGAATTACGTCGTCAACACCAACTTCGGCGACGTCTGGACCCCGATGTTCCAGTCGCCACCAAAGTGCAACCTGGTGAACCAGGCGTCGTTTATCACCGACTTCTTTGCCAAGGGTCCGACCCACCCGGTGGTGGGCCAGGACTTCAACTTCTTCCCGATGCCGGCTCCGAACTCGCAATACCAGGGCGCGTACGTCGGCGCAGCCGACGCCTGGTCGATGTTCAAGGACACGCCGCAGGCGCGTGAGCTGCTCAAGTACCTGGTGACGCCGGAAGCCCAGACGATCTGGGTCAAGCGTGGTGGCAAGCTCTCGCCCAACAAGGCGACCAACCTGGCCGACTATCCGGACGACCTGACGCGCTCGATCGCGAAGATTCTGGTCGACGCCAAGATCTTCCGCTACGACGCAGGAGACCTGATGCCTTCGGATATGAAGCACGCCTACTGGGTTGGAGTGATGGACTACATCCGCAATCAGAACAACCTGGACTCGATCCTGGCCAGCCTGGATAAGGTCCAAGCCACCGCCTATACGTCTTAAGGAGAATCGAGCATGGACCTGAACCTGCTGTACCAAGACGTTCCGGCTCTTCTGGCTGTGATCGTTGGTGTGCCCGCCATCCTGGCGGGCTACATCGTGGGTGGCGAGTTTCTGGTCCGTCGACTTCCCGATAAACAGCGACCGCGGGTCCGGCCCTGGATTTGGGTCGGGCCCGCCTTGATTTTCGTGACTGCATTCCTGGTCCTGCCCGCGCTGGGCACCGTCGTCACGAGCTTCCAGGACCATGAGGGCAATTTCGTTGGCTTGCACAACTTCGAGCGGCAGCTGGCGGACTTTCCGAGCGGCGGGGCCTGGATCGCGATCCGCAACAACCTGTACTGGCTGATTCTCTACACGCTCATCGTCTTGTTCTTTGGGCTGATCCTGGCTGTGCTTTTCGACCGTGTCCGCTACGAGAGCGTGGTCAAATCCTTGATCTTCCTGCCGATGGGAATCTCGTCCGTGGCGCTGGGCGTCATCTGGAAGTTCATGTACTGGTACCAGCCAGGGGACGCGCCTCAGACCGGTACGCTCAACTTCATCGTCGTCAACTGGTTTCACCAGGCTCCCAAGACGTGGTTATCGGATTCGAGCGTCAACAACTTCGCCCTCATCGCGGCCGCCATCTGGGGCATCACCGGCTTCGCGCTGGTGATTCTGTCCGCTGCGCTGAAGG
>VBKD01000155.1 GCA_005888075.1 Chloroflexota bacterium | reverse complement strand
TGAGCTGCTCGCCCGCATCCGGGCCGTGCTTCGGCGAGCGCAACCGCCGGTACAGGTGCCGGTGGTCGCGCGATCGGGACAGGTTGCCGTGGACCTCAGCCGCCATTCCGTCTCCAAAGGTGGCGAGGAAGTCCGGCTATCGCCGACCGAGTACTTGCTGCTCGCCGAGCTGGCCCGGCACGCGCATGAAGTGATGGACTATCGCACGCTGCTTCACGAGGTGTGGGGACCTGCCTACGGCGACGAACGACACTACCTGCGCGTCTTCATCCAGCGGTTGCGTCTTAAACTCGAGCACGACCCGGCGCACCCCGAGGTAATCCAGACCGTGCCGGGTCGAGGCTATCGCTTCGGGCCGGCGATCGAACCGTAACGACCGATTGTTTATGCCTCGTTGACGCCGCCCGGCCTAGTCTGACACCGTGCCACTCGATATCTGGATGGTCGCTCTGCTGCTGCTCCTCACCATTGCAAGCTTCGCTTACTTATTGGGGCTGAAGAAGCTACCCTGATGGCCGGCTACATCGCCTCCGGCGTCGTTGCGCTAGTCGTGACCATTTACCTGTTCATCGCTCTACTCTTTCCGGAGCGCTTCTGAGCGATGGTTGTTGAGCTAATCGGCGTCGCCCTCACGTTCATCGCGGTCGCCATCGGCGCCTGGTACCTGGGCGGGTTCATGGTCAAGGTGTTCACCGGCGGACGGACCTTCCTGCATCCCGTCCTGCGTCCGGTGGAAGTCGGCTTTTACCGCCTTTCCGGCATCAAGGAGGACCACGAGCAAAGCTGGATCCTCTACACGATCGCGATGCTGGCCGTGCAGGTCGTCAGCTTCATCCTCACCTACCTGATCCTGCGACTGCAGGACCACCTGCCGCTCAACCCGATGGCCTTCAGCGGGGTCGCCCCTGACCTCGCCTGGAACACCACGGTGAGCTTCGTCACCAACACCAACTGGCAGAACTACACCGGCGAGCAAACGATGTCGTACCTCTCGCAGATGCTCGGTCTGGTGCTTCACAACTTCCTCTCGGCAGCGACCGGCATTGCGCTCGCTGTGGCCTTGATCCGCGGCATGTCCGCCCGCAAGCTCAAGACGCTCGGCAACTTCTACGTCGACGCCACCCGCGCCATCCTCTACATCCTGATCCCGTTGTCGGTGATCGCGGCCTTCGTGCTCATCTCGCAGGGCGTGATCCAGAGCCTGGACCCGTACCAGACCGCGCACACCATCCAGGGCTCGACCCAAACGATCGCGGTCGGCCCCTTCGGCTCGCAGGAGGCGATCAAGGATCTGGGGAACAACGGCGGCGGTCCCTTTAACGCCAATTCGGCGCATCCCTTCGAGAACCCCAACGGCTTCACCAACCAGTTCGAGATCTTCCTCGAACTCCTGATTCCCTTTGCGCTCGTCGTCACCTTCGGCAAGATGGTCGGCAATATCAAGCAAGGTCTCGCCATCGGCGGGGCGATGGTGGCGATCTTCGTGGTCGCCAGCGGGATTGCGATCGGCGCCGAGCAGGTCGGCAACCCCGCGCTGACCGCAGTGGGTGCCGACCAGTCACGAACGTCGACCCAGCCGGGCGGCAACATGGAGGGCAAGTCGGTCCGCTTCGGCCCCGTCTACTCGGCG
The DNA here is from genome assembly GCA_005888075.1 of Chloroflexota bacterium. Taxonomy (GTDB): domain Bacteria; phylum Chloroflexota; class Dormibacteria; order Dormibacterales; family Dormibacteraceae; genus 40CM-4-65-16. Next base: position 3,815 of record VBKD01000155.1, on the reverse strand, counting down.
AACTTTGCCGCCTCGACCACCGGTACCAGCACGGGATCGGTCGACTCCAGCCATGACAGTTTCACGCCGATCGGCGGAATGGTGGCGATGGTCTTGATCCAGATCGGTGAGGTCGCCCCGGGTGGCATCGGCGCTGGCCTCTATTTCATGCTCGTCTTCGCCATCCTCGCGGTCTTCATCGCCGGCCTCATGGTTGGACGAACGCCAGAGTACCTCGGCAAGAAGATCGAGTCCAAGGAGGTCCGCCTCGCCTCCCTTGCCGTCCTGATCGACGTCCTCATCATCCTGGGATTTACGGCCATCGCCGTGCTCGCGCCCGCGGCCACGGCGAACGGAGGAGGGCCGCTCAATCCTGGCGCGCATGGATTCAGCGAGATCCTCTACTCCTTCTCCTCGCAGGTCGGCAACAACGGCAGTGCCTTCGCCGGCCTCAGCGGCAACACCGTCTTCTGGAACACATTGGGTGGGACCGCGATGTGGCTGGGGCGGTTCTTCGAGGTCATCCCGATCCTCGCCCTCGCCGGCGCGCTCGCCGGCAAGAGGGTCGTCCCGGCCGGGGCCGGCACGTTGGGAACCGACCGGCCACTCTTCTCCGGTCTGCTGGTCGGGGTCGTGCTGATCGTTGGGGCACTGACGTTCTTCCCCGCGCTATCCCTGGGGCCGCTGCTCGAGCATTTCCAGCTGGCCGCCAATCACCTGGCTCACTGACATGGAGGAAAAAACCCGCTCCGAAAGCTACCGGCGCCGGCGGCGTTCGAGCCTGCTCGACCGTGACATCATGGTGCCCGCCCTGATCGAGAGCCTGACCAAGCTCGATCCGCGCTGGCAGGCGCGCAACCCGGTCATGTTCGTGGTCGAGGTCGGCTCAGTCATCACCACCATCATCTTCATCGCCGGGTTGTTTCGCGGCGCTTCCGATTCGCTGTTTGTCGGCCAGATCACGCTCTGGCTATGGTTCACGCTGGTATTCGCCAATTTCGCTGAAGCGCTCGCGGAAGGCCGCGGCAAGGCGCAGGCGGCCGCGCTGCGGCGGGCGCGCACCGACACGACTGCACGCCGGCTTGTCGGCGGAAGGGAAGAGCGAGTTCCCTCCTCACAACTGCGCAAGGGCGACACGGTGGTAGTCGAGGCCGGCGACCTGATCCCCAGCGACGGCACCGTCATCGAAGGCATCGCCTCCGTCGACGAGTCCGCCATCACCGGTGAATCGGCTCCCGTCATTCGTGAGGCCGGCGGCGATCGCAGCGCGGTTACCGGCGGGACCAAAGTCCTGTCGGACCGGATCGTGATGGAAGTCACGGCCAACCCGGGAGAGACCTTCCTCGACCGCATGATCCATTTGGTCGAGAGCGCCTCCCGGCGGAAGACCCCCAACGAGATCGCCCTCAACATCCTGCTGGCCGCGCTGACGATCATCTTCATGATCGCCGTCGTGACGCTGCAGCCCTTTGCCATCTACGCAGGCACGTCTGTCACCATCACGGTTTTGATCGCGCTGCTCGTCTGCCTCATCCCGACGACCATCGGCGCCCTGCTGTCGGCGATCGGCATCGCGGGCATCGACCGCCTACTGCAGCGGAACGTGATCGCGCTCTCTGGCCGGGCGGTCGAAGCCGCGGGCGATGTCGACACTCTGCTGCTCGACAAGACCGGCACCATCACGTTTGGCAATCGCCAGGCCACCGAGTTCGTTCCCGCCCCCGGCATCACGATGGATCGGCTGGTCAAGACCGCGGAGCTGGCGAGCCTCGCCGACGAAACCCCGGAAGGCCGCTCGATTGTGAGCCTGGCCCGCCGCTTCGGTGCCGATGGGCATCAGCAAGCCGGCATGGCCTTCATTCCCTTCTCAGCGAACACGCGCATGAGCGGCGTCGATGTGGACGGCCGAAGCATCCGCAAGGGTGCCGTCGACGCGATCTCGACCTGGTGCGGCTGCCCCACCCCAAAGCAGCTCCCGGAAGCGGTCCAGGAGCGGGTCGAGGCGATTGCCCGCTCCGGCGGCACCCCCCTCATGGTTGCCGAGAACAACATCGTGATGGGCACCATCCACCTCAAGGACATCGTCAAGCCGGGGATCAATGAGCGCTTCGCTCAGCTCCGCAAGATGGGCCTCCGCACGGTCATGATCACCGGCGACAACCGCCTGACGGCGGCCACCATTGCCCGCGAGGCCGGCGTCGACGACTTCCTCGCCGAGGCAATTCCCGAGCGAAAGCTGGAATTGATCCGCAAGGAGCAGGCTGATGGCCGCATGGTCGCGATGACGGGCGACGGCACCAACGATGCGCCCGCCCTCGCTCAGGCCGACGTGGCGGTGGCGATGCAGTCGGGCACGCAGGCGGCCAAGGAGGCCGGTAACCTGATCGATCTCGACAGCGACCCGACCAAGCTGATCGAGATCGTCGAGGCCGGCAAGCAGATGCTGATCACCCGGGGCGCTCTCACGACGTTCAGCATTGCCAATGACGTCGCCAAGTATTTCGCGATCATCCCTGCTATGTTCTTCGTCGCGCTACCGGAGCTCGGTGCCCTCAACGTCATGCGCCTCACGAATCCGAGCAGTGCGGTGCTCTCGGCGGTGATCTTCAACGCGCTGATCATTGTGGCCTTGATCCCCCTGGCGCTGCGCGGCGTGCGCTACCGGCCGATCGGCGCCGCGGCGTTACTGCGGCGAAACCTGCTGCTCTGGGGCGTCGGCGGCATCATCGCCCCCTTCATCGGCATCAAGTTGATCGACATCATCATCACGGCGGTGCACCTGGCATGACCGGTTCAGAATCGATCGTTCGCTCACTCCCTGCCGAGCTGCTGCGTGCGGCTCGCCTCACGCTGGTGGTCGCGGTCGTCACCGGCCTGATTTATCCCTTCCTGATCACCGGTGTCGCCCAGGTGGTCTTTCACAACCAGGCAAACGGCAGCCTCATCACCAAGAACGGCCAGCTGATCGGCTCCAGGCTGATCGGCCAGAACTTCACCGACCCGAAATACTTCTTCGGCCGGCCGTCGGCGACCGCGAACGTCAGCGACGGGACGAAGTCGGACCCCTACAACGCCCAGAATTCGGCCGGCAGCAACCTGGCCCCGTCGAACAAGGCGCTCATCGATCGGGTGAGCAAGGCCGTCGACCAGATTCGCAAAGAGAACAACCTCCCGGCCGATTCCCTGGTGCCGGTTGATCTCGTCACGACCGATTTCAGCGGCTTCGACCCCGACATCAGCGAAGCGGGCGCCCTGACCCAGGTCAATCATGTCGCGGCCGCGCGCAACCTCGATCCGGCAAGGGTGCGGGCGCTGGTCGAAAAGGACGTGCAGGGTCGCGTGCTCGGGGTCTTCGGCGAGCCGCACGTCAACGTGCTGTTGCTGAACATGGCGCTGGACGCGGGCGAAGCCGCATGACCGACGCCCCTAACATGGGGTTATGGCAGCGAGAGGGCGTCTCAAGGTCTACCTCGGCGCGACGCCCGGAGCCGGAAAGACGTTCGCCATGCTCCGCGAAGGACAGCAACGGAAACAGCGCGGCGAGGACGTCGTCATCGCCTACGTCGAAACCTATGGGCGTGCCCGCACCGAGGAACTGCTTCCCGGCCTCGACCAGATCCCGCGTCAGAAGATCCCCTACCGGGGCACTGTCCTCGAAGAAATGGATGTCGATGCGGTCCTCGAGCGGCGTCCCACGATCGCTCTCGTCGATGAGCTCGCTCATACGAACGCGCCCGGCTCCGCCAACGAGAAACGGTGGCAGGACGTCGAGCAGTTACGGGATGCTGGCATCGACGTTATCTCGACGCTGAACGTGCAGCACGTGGAAAGCGTCA
>VBKD01000154.1 GCA_005888075.1 Chloroflexota bacterium | reverse complement strand
CACCCCAAACAACAAAACTCCTCCCCATTTACGGGCAAAGAAAACTCCTCCCCATTCATGGGGAGGTGGCGCGAAGCGCCGGAGGGGCCGAATGGCAGAGAGCAACCGACCAATTGACCATTGAGCCGGAGGGGCCGGTGCCGGAGGGGCCGGTGCCGGAGCGGGCAACCTACAGATTGAGCAGGACCTCTCGCGTCTCCTCAACACCCGCGCGCCATACACGCATGACGTCCTCGTCCGGCCGCTCCCAATAGCCCCCGAACGATCCCTCGCCGAGCAAAGCGCGGACCTCGACCGGATCCTCCGATATTCGTGGCGTGGGCGCCTTCTTGCCCGCCGGCATCACCACACCAGGGACGCGATTCCAAGGAAAGCTCTCCATCCACGACGCGTGAGAGGCGTCGGGATCGATCTCACGCACCATCGCCATCGTCTTAGGTGCGTTCCACCAGTGATGCACCACGACGCCGGATCCCGCCAGGGCGGCGACCGGAGTGTTGCCCCCATGACCGTTGACGAGCAAAAAGCGCCTGAATCCCTGGCCCCGCAACGAGTCGAGCAGCTCTCCCACAAGAGAAAGGTATGTCTCGACGCGGACGCTGGGACTCCCCGGAAACGCCGCGAAGTACGGCGTGATGCCGTACGCCAGGGCGGGCAGCACTGGAACGCCCAGCGGCTCGGCCGCCTCGACCGCGACCCGCTCGGCCAGGATCGAATCGGTCGCCAGCGACAGGTAGGCGTGCTGCTCGGTCGAGCCAAGAGGCAGCACGATCCGGTCGTCGTGCCTCAGATATTCCTCGAGCTGCATCCAGTTCAGCTCCGCAACCCTCACCTCCGTACCGTCGCATAATCGGCCCTGATGGCCACCGCCCTCTCACTCACCCACCTCGGCTCGCTCATGCGCGGCGTCCGCAGCGTGGACGAGGTGGGGGCCGACGAGCGCGCGGCCTCCCTCGCCAAGCGCTCGATCAAGAAGTCATCCAAGCTGTGGGCGCTCGACCTGGCCATCCGGTGCATGGACCTGACCACCCTGGAAGGCCAGGACACGCCGGGCAAGGTGGCGGCGATGTGCGCGAAGGCGATCCGGCCCAAGCCGGGCGACTCGACCATCCCATCTGTAGCCGCGGTCTGCGTCTACCCGCTCCGCATCGCCGACTGCGTCGAGCACCTCCACGGGAGCACCGTGCGCATCGCCTCGGTGGCGACCGCGTTTCCCTCGGGCCAGAGCTTCACCTCGATCAAGGTGGCGGAGACCGAGGAAGCGGTGCGTGCCGGCGCGCAAGAGATCGACATGGTCATCGACCGCGGCGCGTTCCTTTCCGGCGACTACCAGCGCGTCTATGACGAGATCGTCGCGGTGAAGGAAGCCTGCGGCCAAGCGCACCTCAAGGTCATCCTCGAGACCGGCGAGCTCGGCACCTACGACGCGATTCGGCGCGCGAGCATCCTCGCGATGGCCGCCGGCGCCGACTTCATCAAGACCTCGACCGGCAAGGTGCAGCCCGCCGCGACGCTGCCCGTCAGCCTGGTCATGATGGAATCGATCCGCGATTTCGTACGCGAGACCGGCCGCCCGGTCGGCTTCAAGGCCGCAGGGGGAATTCGCACCGCGAAGCAGGCCATCTCATATCTGGTGGTCGCGTACGAAACCCTCGGGTCCGACTGGATGACACCAGAACGGCTGCGCCTGGGAGCCTCGACGCTGCTCAACGATGTGCTGATGCAGATCGACAAGGAGCGCACCGGCGCCTATCAATCTCCTGACTACTTCACGATCGATTGATGGCGATCACCAAGAAGCAGTCCACCGCGCTGGCCAAGCAGGTCTTCGAGTACGCGCCCGCACCCGAGGCGATCGATCACATCAAGATCCAGCCGCGTTACGGCCTGTTCGTCGGCGGCCGCATGGTGGCCGCGCACAGCAAGAAGCGCTTCCCCACCATCAACCCGGCGACCGAGGACAAGCTCTCCGAGATCGTGGAGGCGGACGAGGTCGACGTCGACCGCGCCGTCACGTCGGCCGGTAAGGCTTTCGATTCCTGGGCCCGCCTTTCGCCCTCGCGCCGCGCGCGATACCTCTTTCGTATCTCGCGCATCATCCAGGAGCGCTCGCGTGAGCTGGCGGTCGTGGAGACGATGGATGGCGGCAAGCCCATCAAGGAATCGCGCGATGTCGACATCCCGCTCGCCGCAGCGCATTTCTTCTATTACGCGGGCTGGGCCGACAAGCTCGAATGGGCATTTCCGAACCGCAAGCCGAGCCCAATCGGAGTCGCGGGCCAGGTCATCCCCTGGAACTTCCCGCTCCTGATGCTGGCCTGGAAGATCGCGCCCGCGCTCGCCGCGGGCAACACCGTGGTGCTCAAGCCCGCCGAGACCACACCGCTCTCCGCGATGGTCTTCGCCGAGATATGCATGCAGGCGGAGCTGCCCCCGGGCGTGGTGAACATCATCACGGGCGCGGGCAAGACCGGGTCCTTGCTGGTGTCTCACCCCGAAGTGAAGAAGGTCGCGTTCACCGGATCGACCGAGGTCGGCAAGCACATCCAGCGGGCCATCGCGGGCAGCGGCAAGCACCTCACCCTCGAGCTTGGCGGGAAGGCGGCGAACATCGTGTTCGAAGACGCACCGCTCGACCAGGCGGTCGAAGGCATCGTCAACGGCATCTACTTCAACCAGGGCCACGTCTGCTGCGCGGGCAGCAGGCTGCTGGTGCAGGAATCGATCGCCGAGCCACTGCTCGAGAAGCTGAAGCGAAGGCTCTCCACTCTGCGGCTCGGCAATCCGCTGGACAAGAACACGGACATCGGCGCCATCAACTCACGTGCGCAGCTCGAGAAGATCCAGGGCCTGGTCGAGTCGGGCATCGAAGAAGGCGCCGACCTCTACCAGCCCGAGTGCGACATCCCAACAAGGGGATTCTGGTTTCCGCCGACGCTCTTCACCAACGTGTCGCAGTCATATCGGATCGCGCGCGAGGAGATCTTCGGACCTGTGCTGTCGGTGCTGACGTTCCGCACCCCCGCCGAAGCGGTCGAAAAAGCGAACAACACGCCGTATGGGCTTTCCGCCGGGATCTGGACGGACAAAGGCTCGCGCATCCTGTGGATGGCGGAGCGTATGCGGGCCGGCGTCGTATGGGCCAACACCTTCAACCGCTTCGACCCGAGCTCTCCGTTCGGCGGATACAAAGAGTCCGGTTACGGGCGCGAGGGCGGCCTCCACGGGCTGCTCCCCTACGTGGAGCTGAATTGATGGAGGTTCGCAAGACGTACAAGCTGTTCGTCAACGGAGAGTTCGTCAGATCCGAATCGGGACGCGCGTATCGACCAGACGGCCTGGTCAACGTGCCCCGCGGGTCGCGCAAGGATTTGCGCGACGCGGTCCGAGCGGCGCGAACCGCGTTTTCGGGTTGGGCTGGACGGACGGCGATGAATCGAGGACAGATCCTGTACCGCGCCGCCGAGATGCTGGACGGCCGCGCGGCGCAATTCGTCGAATTGCTCGGCGGAGGCGCACGTGCGCGGCGCGAGCTGGATCAATCCGTCGAGACGCTGGTCTGGTACGCCGGCTGGACGGACAAGATCGGGCAGGTCACAGGCAACGTGAACCCGGTGGCAGGGCCTTACTTCAACTTCACGATCCCCGAGCCGACCGGCGTGGTCGCGATCGTCGCTCCCGAGGAGCCTGCACTGGTGGGCCTCGTGCGCAGAGTCGCGCCGGCGCTCTGCGGCGGCAACGTCGTGGTGGCCCTGGCGGCTGAATCCCATCCGTTGCCGGCGCTGACCTTCGCGGAGATTCTCGCGACGAGCGATTTCCCCGCGGGCGTGGTCAACATAGTCAGTGGCCAGCGAAAGGAGCTACTACCCTGGCTGGCTACCCACATGGACATCAACGCGATCGATGTCGCCGCGTGCACCAGTGATGAGATGAAGACGGTTGAGGCCGCCGCCGCGGACAACGTTAAGCGAGTGATCAAAACGCGCTCGGAAGAGCACAGCCCTCACCTCATCACAGCTTTTATGGAAATGAAAACGGTCTGGCACCCTATAGGGGTCTGACGACTCTTACAATCGGAGATGCATGGCTGAGGTTCTGACCAAGCAAGCCCCGGTTGAGACCCCGGGACCAAGCCTGGACAGAGCGAGCGCCGGCAAGCCTCTCCTCAGCTCGACTCGGATCGCGCGTCGCGTTCGCCGCTTGGGACGCCAGATCTCAGAGATGTACGCCGACATCGAGAATCCGCTCGTCATCGTCGTGATCCTCAAGGGCGCCACCGTGTTCGCAGCCGACCTGCTCCGCAGCCTCAGCATTCCGGCCGAGCTCGAGTTCGTTCGAGCGTCGAGCTATCCAACCGGAACGTCGAGCAACGGCCACCTCAAGCTTGCGCACATGGTCGAAGGACCACTGGTCGGCCGCCATGTGCTCCTGGTCGAGGACATCGTCGACTCGGGACTCACCGTCAACGCGATCGCACGTCGGATCCGTCGGATGGGCCCGGCCTCGGTGCGAATCGCGGCCCTTCTCGACCGCCCCGCGCGCCGGCAGGAGGAGGTCAACATCGACTTCTGCGGATTTGTGATCCCCGATCGCTTCGTGATCGGCTACGGCCTTGACTATGCCGGGCTGTATCGCGAGCTTCCTCACATCTATTCGCTGACCTAGAAAACCACGGCCGCTTCGCCATACTTCGGCTGGCGCAAAGCGGAGCTTCATTGCCACCTCGACGGCGCGGTAAGCCTATCGACCGCTGAAGACCTCGCGCGCGAGCTCGATCTCGATCTGCCACGGCCGCTGCGCATGGTCGCGCCACCGGACTGCCCAAGCCAGGCCGCTTACATCACCTATTTCAACGACGCGATCGCGGTGCTGCAGACCGAGTCGGCGCTGGAACGGGCCGCGCTCGAGCTGGGCATCGACTCCGCCGCCGAGAACATCGACTACCTCGAGGTGCGATGGGCGCCTCGCCTCCACCTCGGCCGGGGACTGACGGTGGCGCAGGTCATCCGGGCTGTGCTGGCCGGCCTTGCCGCCGCTCCGCTGCAGGCGATGGCGATCGTATGCGCCATGCGACAGGACTCGACCGAGGACAACATCGATCTGGCTCGCGAGGCCGGCATGTTCGCGGGCAGAGGCGTTGTCGGCTTTGACCTCGCCGGAGACGAGGTGCAATATCCCATCGCGCCACACCGGCCTGCCTTCGAGGCAGCGCGAGCCGCGGGACTGCACCTGACGTGCCATGCGGGAGAAGCCGGCGACCCATCCCATGTCGAAGATGCGCTCGACCTCGGAGTGGAGCGGATCGCGCACGGTGTGATCGGCGCGCGCGAGCCACGCATCGTCGAGCGCCTGCGGAGCGAGGGCGTCGTGCTGGACCTGTGTCCAACAGCGAACTGGAAATGCAAAGCAGTCCCAGACCTGACGAAGCACCCGCTCCCCCAACTGATCCGAGCCGGAGTCCGCTGCACGATCAACACCGACAGCCGCACGGTAGCGGCCACCACCCTAACCCGAGAATTCGACCTGGCCGCAGCCATGGGCCTAACAGACGACGAGATTCGACGGTGCAACCAAACAGCCTACGAATCCAAATTCGGGTAGCAAGCCAACTCTAAAACTCCTCCCCACTTGGTGGGGAGGTGGCGCACTGCCCGAAGGGCACTGGGCCGGAGGGGCCGACTTAGGCTAAAG
>VBKD01000153.1 GCA_005888075.1 Chloroflexota bacterium | reverse complement strand
GCCTGCTCGCCGGTGCGGTCGTCGCCGTGACACCTGTGGCGGCTCTCATGTTCCGCTTCAACAACCCGGACGCGCTGTTGACGCTGCTGTTGACCGCCGGCGCGTACGCGATGCTTCGCGCGGTCGAGAGCGGAAAGACGCGATGGCTGGTGCTGGCGGCCGCGCTGGTTGGTACGGGCTTCCTGGCCAAGATGCTGGAGGCCTTCGTGATAGTTCCAGTGTTCGTTTTGGTCTATCTATTCGCCGGCCGGCCACGAGTTCTGCGGCGCATCAAGCAGCTGTTCATCGCGGGCGTCACCCTGGTCCTCGCGTCAGGCTGGTGGGTGGCCGTCGTCGAGCTGTGGCCAAGCGCCGACCGCCCGTACATCGGCGGTTCACAGAACAACAGCCTTCTCACTTTGATCTTCGGTTACAACGGGTTCGGCCGGTTGACCGGCAATGAAACGGGCAGTGTGGGCGGACTGGGGGCAATCGGTGCGCGCTGGGGCCTCACCGGCTGGAACAGACTGTTCCTGGCTGAATTCGGCGGGCAGATTTCATGGCTGATCCCGGCTGCAGTCTTGATGCTCGTGGCGTGCCTGTGGCTGACCCGACACGCGCCCCGCCACGACGCCATCCGCGCGTCCCTGGCGCTGTGGGGAGGCTGGCTCTTCCTCGCCGGAGCCGTGTTCAGCTTTTCGCAGGGCATCATCCATCCCTATTACTCGATCGCCTTGGCTCCTCCGATCGGCGCCCTCGTCGGAATCGGGGCGTCGATGCTCTGGAGACATCGTTCGCTGCTTTTCGCCAGGCTTGTCCTGGCGGGTGCGGTTTTGGTGACCGCCGCGTGGTCGTACGTCCTTCTCGACCGAAGTCCCAACTGGAATCCGCCTTTGAAGACCGCGATCCTCATCCTCGGGCTGCTTGGCGCCGGCGCGATCGTCGCGCTGCCCGTTGGTTGGAGAAGGGTGCCCATCGCTGCGGCTGCGCTTGGGGTCCTCGTGGCACTCCTCGGACCTGCGGCTTACACGTTGGACACCGTTACCACAGCTCACAGCGGGGCGATCCCTTCGGCCGGGCCCGCCATCCTGGCCTCGACCGCCGGGCCGCGCGCAGGAATCGGTGCAGGGCCCGGCGGCCAAGGTGGATTCGGTGCGGGGCCTCGCGGCCAGGGTGGATTGGGTGCGCCGCCCGGCGGTCGATTCTCCGGTGGCGCCAACCCGCCACAGGCCGGTCGTGGCTTTTTGAACGCCACCCAGCCCGGAAGTCAGCTCGTCGCGATGCTGAAGTCCAACGCCGCGCAGTACCACTGGGTGGCAGCGACGGTCAGCGCCAACTCCGCCGCCGGCTACCAGCTCGCAACGGACGACCCGGTGATGGCGATCGGAGGATTCAACGGCAGTGATCCCACTCCGACCCTCGCCCAGTTCGAATCCATGGTCAACGCGGGCCAGATCCATTACTTCATCAGCGGAGGAGGCCGCATGGGGACGGGTTCGGGATCAACCGGCGGCGAGATCACCACGTGGGTGAGCCAGCACTATGCCGCGGTGACGGTCGACGGAGTCACGATCTACGACCTGACCGCGCCGAGTTCCTGATCTCCGGCTGGCTCGGCTGTCGCGGGACTAGTCCCCTCCCGCGCTAAAACGCAGCCGTCGACGATCCGTAACCATTTGTCCCCTCCGGCCGGTTGAGCATTTGGTGTCGGACGCCATCCCTTCCCATGTCGGTCAGCTGTCGCCGGATGGACGCTGGCGTTGGGATGGCGCGGCATGGCAGCCTGTTGCCGCCGCGGCTTCGCTAGCTCTGCCGGCGTGGGCGAGTCTAAGAGTGAGGCGGACCGCCACGTGGAGCACCGTTGGCACAGTCGTACTCGTCGGGGTGCTTGCCGACCAGGCCCTGCGGGTGGGCAGTTTCGGCTTGGCCGCGTCGGCCACCTTTGGAGTTGGAGCGGCCGGTCTGGTCTTTGCTGGAAGTTTGAAGCGCTTCCAGTCTCGGCTGCTCGTGGCAATCGCTACGGTTTTTGCGGTCTGGTTCAGCGTTCGGACGAGTCCGTGGCTGCTCTGGCCGGATGTGTTCGCCTGTCTGGCACTGCTGGGCTTGGCGGCTTCGTTTGCCATGCGAGGTTCGATCGTCGAGCTTGGGGCGGCGGAACTGTCGGCTCGCTCGATTCAGGCCATCGTGAACATCGCCGCCGGCGCCCAGTTCGTGCTCAGCCCGATCATCCAGGCTCGCGGACGGTTCAAGACTATTGCGCCTTTGGTTCGTGGCCTGGCCATCGCGCTGCCTATCGCCGCCTTGCTCGCGGGCTTGCTCGCGTCTGCCGACCCCGTCTTCGCATCA
>VBKD01000152.1 GCA_005888075.1 Chloroflexota bacterium | reverse complement strand
CGCGGTCTTGCTTCTCGCGCTGAACTTCGTAAACCCCGAAGCGATTGTCGTCGGGCTGAACACCAGCCACGCTCAGTCGGCGCACAAGATCGATGCGGCATACATGTCAGAGCTGTCAAGTGACGCGACGCCGGCTCTCCTCGCTTCCCGAGGGCAGCTGGACCCTTCTCTCCGCCAGAATGTCGATCGGGTTGCCTGCGTGGGCAAGCGCTCGTACGCCCTTTCTCTTGCAGCTTTTAACTGGTCAGAGGCGCAGGCTGCGGCAGCGAGACGTGCGAGCTGCTGAAACACGGCAGTGGCGTGCGGCGCGGGCTTATAGTCTCAAACCGTCATGAAAGGCCCACTCACGCCTTCGAGCAACTTTCCGGCGCGTGAGGATGCGGCGTGGCTTCTGTTCAGCTTCACGGCGTTCTGGGGGAGCTGGGCCGTTGCATTGGTCTCGATCCGTTTTACCGGCTATCACCTGGTCTCGTCAGTCGTCGTGCCGGTCGTGCTGCTCGTCATGTTCAGCACGGCGCTCCTGGAGATCTGCCTGCGCCGCTTGAATATGCGGCTCACCGGCAAGCGACTTCCGCGATGGCCTTTCGGATCGATCGGGCTCGGACGCACCCTCATCAGGGCGTTGTCGCCGTCCATGCTTGCCGAGGCGGGCGATCGCGTAGGCCTGAGCGGGATTGCTGTGGCGGGCTTCGTCTACGCGGTCATCGCGATCGACCTGATGTCGCTTGTCACGATCCCGGGCTAAGCGCTCCGGGAAGCAGCAACGCGTATTCGAGGCCTGGCGGCGGTGCAACCAAGTGGAGCGGCGTTGTGTAGTAACGAGTCGCGGGGAACTCCGCCGGCCGAAGGTCGTGGACTCGTGCTAAGCGTTAGCGAGGATATCCCCCACATGAATCCAAGTGACGGTTCCGGCCATCCAAGACATGACGCCCGCGTGCTCGAGAATTTCGTCGATGCAGGTGGCCGGTTACTGTCCATTCCGGTCCAGCACAAGAAAAGGCTCGCCATACTCCAGTGGCTCGTTGAAGACTTTCAGCCAGGCCGGCTTTATGCAGAGGCGGAAGTCAACCGGATCGTGGGCCGCCGGCATCCGGATTTCGCGGCGCTGCGCCGGTATCTAGTCGACGAAGAGCTGATGCAGCGGCGACGGGGCGTCTACTGGCGGACCGGCAGCGTGCCCAACGTCGGCCACGACCCATGGGACTGGCCGGTCGATCCGGAGGTGGATCGCTAGCGGCGGCTGTTACCTCGCGGCGGCTGGCGTCGTTTGCGCCGCAAGGAGATTTGCCAAACATGCCAGCATCACTTCGAGGAATCCTGATCCCGGTCGCGGTCGCGACCGTCTCCGCCATCGTGGTCGCCGCGGCCATCGTCGCCGCCAATCGGCCGACCGTGATCCTCGGCGCTCCGTCGGCGTCGGTCTCGAGTTCCTCACTCGGGACGGGGGTGCTGGTGACGGGGGATGCGACGATTTCCAAAAAGCCGGACATCTCATTCGTGTCAGCGGGCGTGGAATCGCAGCAAGCGACAGCCGCTGCGGCTCAGGCCGACCTGGCGGGCAAGGCCGCCAAGCTGATCAACCGGATCAAGGCCCTGGGCGTCCCAGACAGCGACTTCACGACATCGGGGTATTGGCTCGGCCCTGTCTACGCTCCCTCCGGTCAAACCATCACCGGATACCGAGCGTCTGAGCAGCTGCGGTTCAAGTGGCACAACGTGGACTCGGTCGGCAAGGCGCTCGATGCGGTCGTCCAGGAAGGGGCGGCGACGAACGCGACCGCGAGCTTTGGCCTGGCGGATCCGAAAGCTGCAGCCGCGGAGGCTCGGTCGGCGGCGATAGCGGACGCACGGTCGAAGGCGCAGGCGATGGCCGCTGCCGCCGGCGTCAAGCTGGGTCAGGTGATCAGGGTCAGCGACCTGTCTTCCTACAGCCGCGGGCCCGCACCGATGAGCCTTGGGGCAACGGCGGCGAAGGACGCCACACAGATTCCTGTGGGCGAGCTCGAGCTGCAGGTGAGCGTGGAGGTCGACTTCACGATCGTTTAGAACGGGCCATGGCGCCGGGCCTTTGACTTATGGTCGGTGGGTTGATGATCAAGCTCTATCCGGACCGGCGCTGGCCGGCACTCCTCCGCGTGCTGGCGGACACGGCGGTCGTTCTCTGGACGATCGTCTGGGCCTACCTGGGTTTCCTGATCTATCAGACCGTGATGGGTCTCGAGGGCATCGCCGACGGGATCATCAGCACGGGCAACACCTTCAACAGCTGGATCGCGTCATTCCGGCATGCGGTCCCCGGCGGCATTCCGTACCTCACCCAGTTCCTGCTCAACACCGCCGACACGTTGCGGCGGTATTCAGGCGATCCTCTGATCGCCACCGGGCATCAGATCCACGACACGATCCTGCATGTCGCGATCGTGCTGGCGTTGCTGATCGCGTTGCCGCCGATCCTCCTGGGCCTCTTGCCGTACGGAGGCTGGCGCTGGCGTGACATGCGCGAGGTCGGCGCCGCGCTCGCGTTTGTGCGCATCGCCTCGATGACCGGCCGGGCGGACCAGGCTAGAGCGGTGCTTGCCTATCGAGCGGTGTCCACCCTGAGCTTCCGCCAGCTGATGTCGGCCAGCGCCGACCCGGTGGGCGATCTCGCGGAACATCGCTACGACCGGCTGGCGGACGCGATGCTGAAGCGAGCCGGCCTGGACACGACGCGTCTTGCGCCGACCGACCTGCCGGAGCTGCCGCCGCATCGCGGTCCCTAGCCTTGTCGGGCGTCCATTTCGCCCGTTAGGCGCCCGAGGTGCTCATGGAAAGCGCGGGAAGCGCAAGTTTGGAACCAGACGTGCCAATTCGATAGCTATCGTTGTGGCATGTGTCGAAGCATCAAAACATTGCGTCACGCCGAGATCATTGCCACCGATGAAGAGATTCGCGCCGCGGCGCGCCAGTTCGTGCGCAAGGTGAGCGGGTTCCGCGAGCCGTCCGCGCGGCACCATGCCGCGTTCGAGGGAGCTGTGGATGACATCACCCTCGCGTCGCAGCGATTGCTGGAAAGCATCTCGGGCACCCTGGCGGGCCACCACTCTTAACACCCTGGGTTGACCCCCCCGATACGCTGAAGCCAGGTTGGCCGGCGGGGGAGGGGGCGGTCAAATACGGGGAGGGCCCGCCAGAGGCGCGCCCTTTTACAGCTGGCACCCTCGGCAGAAGTTCAGGGGCTCGCGGTTGGTGCCGAGCTGGCTGATCCGGTGCCCGCACCGCGGGCAGGTCTTGCCCCCCTTCATGTGCACCGCCATGAAGCTGCGGTCCTGCTTTGACTCTTCGTAGTTGGGGTTGGCCAGGATCGCCTCCACAGCCCGCGTCAGGACGACCGGGATCGCTTGAAACAGAGCCTCCTCCTCGGCCGGCTTGAGCGACGCCCGCCGCCGCAGCGGCAACAGGCGCGCCTCGAAAAGGATCTCGTCCGAGTAAGCGTTGCCGATGCCGGCCAGGAACTCCTGGTTCCGCAGCAGGTCCTTCAGCTCGTCTCGAAACCGCCGCAGTCGCTTCCGGAAAACCTCGAAGCCCATCTCGGCGACCGAGTCGGCCTCCGGTCCCTGGCCGGTCCAGCCGGGCACCTCTCCCTGGCAGTCCCCGACCCAGTAGATCCGGCCCATGTCCCGGAAGTCGAGGTATCGCAGCTCTCGCTTTCCCTCGACCCGGAGCGTGAAGACCTCGGTCGCGGGTACCGCGGCTTCCCCTTCGACGAGCTGGAAGCGTCCGCCGAGCATCGGGTTGATCACGAGCCAGCGCGGCGACCCGCCGCCACCCAGCTCGGTGCCGAAAACCAGGTGCTTTCCCCGCCGCGTCAACGATGTGATTCGCCGGGCCGGCAGCTCCAGAGCGAAGTTGTCGACCGGATATCGCAGCAGATGCGCCTTCTTCGGGTTGACCGTCGCCGCGGTTATCAACTTGCCCTCCAACCGCGGGCCAAGCCGCAGCCGCAGTGCTTCCAACTCAGGCAGCTCAGGCATGTCGCCAAGATACGGTGGAACCGGTTTGGCCCCGCCACGCACGTGGAAAACCTCAAAGCATGAGGCTCGACAAATTCACGGAAAAGGCTCAAGAGGCTCTGCAGGAAGCTGCGGAGATGGCACGCGCCTCGGGCAACCAGTCGGTCGAACCCGAGCACCTATTGCTCGCGCTCGTCCGCCAGGACGAGGGCGTAGGCCGCACCCTGCTCGAGCGTTCCGGGGCCTCGGTCCAGGCTCTGCAGCCGGCGCTGGTATCCGCAATCGAACGACTCCCGAAGGTCAGCGGCGGCGCCCAGCCCTATCTCAGCCAGGCGCTCAGCAAGACCCTCGACCAGGCCGAGCAAGAGGCCGACCGCCTCAAGGACGAATACATCTCAACCGAGCACCTGATGCTCGCGCTCAGCGACCAAAAGGTCCTGAAAGACGCCGGCGTCAGCCACGACGAGCTCCTCAAGTCGTTGCGGCAGGTCCGAGGCAATCAGCGCGTGACCGACCCGAACCCCGAGTCCAAGTACCAGGCGCTCGAAAAGTACGGCCGGGACCTGACCAAGCTCGCCCAGCAGGGCAAGCTGGATCCCGTCATCGGCCGCGATGAGGAGATCCGCCGCGTCATCCAGGTCCTCTCACGCCGCACCAAGAACAACCCCGTCCTCATCGGGGAGCCCGGCGTCGGCAAGACCGCCATCGCGGAAGGCCTCGCCCAGCGCATCGCGCAGGGCGACGTCCCCGAGGGTTTGAAGGGCAAGCGAGTCGTCGCGCTCGACCTCGGCTCTCTCGTCGCCGGAACCAAGTTCCGCGGCGAGTTCGAAGACCGGCTCAAGGCCGTGCTCAAGGAGATCGAAGGCTCCGAGGGCCAGGTAGTCCTGTTCATCGACGAGCTGCACACCCTGGTTGGCGCCGGCGCCGCCGAAGGCGCGATCGACGCGGCCAACCTGCTCAAGCCCGCCCTCGCCCGCGGCGAGCTTCGCGCCATCGGCGCGACCACGCTGGACGAGTATCGCAAGCACATCGAGAAGGACGCGGCGCTCGAGCGGCGGTTCCAGCCCGTGTTCGTGGACCAGCCGTCGGTCGACGACACGATCAGCATCCTTCGCGGTCTTCGCGAGAGGTACGAGGTCCACCACGGTGTCCGGATCAAGGACACGGCCATCGTGGCGGCCGCCGTGCTCTCGAATCGGTACATAACTGATCGTTTCCTCCCCGACAAAGCAATCGACCTCATCGACGAGGCGGCGGCTCGGCTCCGCATGGAGATCGACTCCTCGCCGGTCGAGCTCGACGAGCTCGAGCGGCAGATCCGCCAGCTCGAGATCGAACGGCAGGCCCTGAAGAAGGAATCCGACCGCGCGTCCAAAGACCGGCTGGCGGGGATCGAGAAGCAGCTGGCCCAGCTGTCCGAGAAGCGAACCGCACTCCGCTCCCGCTGGGACCAGGAGAAAGAGGTGATATCCCGAATCCGCGCCCTCAAGGCGCAGCTGGAAGAGACCCGTGCCGAAGCTGAGCGCGCCGAGCGCGCGGCCGACTTTGCCAAAGCGGCAGAGCTGCGTTACGGCAAGGCGGTCGAGATCGAAAAGCAGCTTCAGGAGGCAAACGCTCGCCTGGGGCAGCTACAGGGCGGCCACCCGCTCCTCAAAGAAGAGGTCAGCGAGGAGGACATCGCCCAGATCGTCGCCAAGTGGACTGGGATTCCGGTCTCGAAGCTGATGGAAGGCGAGGTCGCCAAGCTCATCCAGATGGAAGAGCGCTTGCACGACCGGGTGATCGGCCAGCTTGGCCCGACTGGCGTCGGGAAGACCGAGCTGGCCCGCGCGCTGGCAGAGTTTTTGTTCGACGACGAGCAAGCCCTGATCCGGCTCGACATGTCGGAGTACCAGGAGAAGCACACGGTGGCCCGGATGCTCGGCGCGCCGCCCGGCTACGTCGGCTACGACGAAGGCGGGCAGCTCACCGAGGCGGTGCGGCGCCGGCCCTACTCAGTTGTGCTGTTCGACGAGATCGAGAAGGCGCACCCGGACGTGTTCAACGTCTTGCTGCAGATCCTCGATGACGGTCGGCTGACTGATGGTCAGGGCCGAACGGTTGACTTTCGCAACACCGTGCTGATCATGACCTCCAACCTCGGCGGCCAGCTGATCCAAGAGATGTCGAACAGGTCGTTCGAGGAAGTCCGCGAAGCGGTGATGACGGTTCTGCGCGACCACTTCCGGCCTGAGTTCCTGAACCGCGTCGACGAGATCATCGTGTTCAAGTCGCTCACACAGGAGCAGCTCGGCGCCATCATCGACATCCAGCTGAAGCGCCTGCAGCAGCGTCTGGCCGAACGGAAGATTTCTCTGGTCGTCACGGACGAGGCGCGCAAGTTGCTGATCCAACGGGGATGGGATCCGGTCTACGGCGCGCGCCCGCTGAAGCGAGCGATCCAGCGAATGGTGCAGGACCCACTCGCGATGATGCTTCTCGAAGGCAAGTTCACCGATGGCGACACCGTTGAGGCCGACGTCATGGACGGCGAGCTGACGTTCGTCAGGGCCCCGGAGCGCGCGACCCAAACCGTGGCCTGAGGCCTACTGGCAGACAGTCCCTGCCGCGGGTAGCGTGAGGTCGATCAGGTATACGTCCTCGGACTGCGAGGCACACTGACTCGAGCCGTAAGCGGTGTGGCCGTTGCCGTTGCGCGTTAGCAACACCGAGCCGGCGATCTGCTTGTTCACTGCCACCGCGCCCTCGTAAGGCGTCGCCGGATCGTTGGTGCTGCCGACGATGAGAACGGGTGGCGCCCCGATTGCGTTCAAAGGACCCGGCGTGCCTTTCGCCTTGACCGGCCAGTTTGCGCACACGAGGTTCGAGTATTGCCAGACGGGGCCGAAGAGGGGCGATGCCTTTTGGAAGGATTGGGTGAGGGCGTCATATGAGGCGACGTTGGAGTCGACGGGATAGTCCATACAGCTGATCGCGACGTTGGCCGCATACGAGAACTCGCCGTAGAGCAAATCGGCCAGTTGCAGCAGAAGCTGGCCGCTGCCGCGGTCCGCGTTGGTCAGGCCCTGGTCCAGGTAGGGCCAGATCCCCTCATCCATCAGCGCCGATTGGACGCCGGTCACCGCGAGTGCCCGTGTCAGCTGCCGGTTGCCCACGACGAGCGGGGTCGTGTCCAACCGCTGCATCAAAGCCATCAGCTTGGTGCCCGGATCCCCGGACTGCGCGAACTGGCACGGCTTCGCCGCCGCCTTGCGGGCACTGCAGTCGCTGAGAAACGCCTTCAAGTTTTGCTCGAAGCCGTTCACGTAGATCAGCAGCTGCTGGTTGGCATCGAGTGATGGGTCGATCACCCCGTCGAGGACCATCGCGCGGATGTGGGTTGGAAACATGTGCGCGTAATGCTCGCCAAGGAACGTTCCGTAAGAGAAGCCGAGGTAGGTCAGCTTCGCGTCGCCGACCGCCGCGCGAATCATGTCTATATCTCTGGCCGCGCTGACCGTGTCGACGAAGGGCAGCACCTTGCCGCTTCGCTGCTGGCAGGCCGCGACGAAGCTCTTGTCGGCGTCGATGTACGCCTGCTTCTCCTGAGGATCGTCGAGGACTGAGTCGATCGCCTTGTAAGCGTCGAGCTGTGAACCGTCCAGGCACTGGACGGGAGAGCTCTGGCCGACCCCCCGCGGGTCGAAGCCGACCAGGTCAAAACGCTGGTTGAGGTTGCTCAGGCCGGCGGCCGAGTCACGGACGAAGCTGACGCCGTAGCCACCCGGCCCGCCGGGATTGATCAACAACGACCCGATCCGATGCTTGGCATCGGTCGCCGGCTTGCGATTGATCGCGATCCCGATCGAGCCCGCGTTCGGATGCGAGTAGTCGAGGGGCACATCAACCGTGCCGCATTGGAAGCCGCTGCCACAGTCGCTCCACGCCACCTTTTTCGGAGCCGGCGTGGCTGAGCCTTTGCGCACCAAGCCCGCCGGATTCACCGTGCAGGCCGTGGCGAGCAGGGTGACGGCGATCAGGACCCCCGGAACTCGACCCGTCACCAAATCGAGTCTAGCTGCTGGGAGGCCTGGAGCGGTCCAGGGTGCTTTAGGCCAAGCGTGACACCGGGATGGCTCCAAAAGACTTCGGCTTGAATGCGCTTATGTGGTTCGGATCCCGGTAGGCGCGCCTACCCTTCGATCTCATCGCCGACGCCGACGTCCGCATCGTCACCCAGGACGGT
>VBKD01000151.1 GCA_005888075.1 Chloroflexota bacterium | reverse complement strand
AGTAGCTGCGCGCCGCGCCGCGGCCAACTCGGCCCCGGAACTGATGCAGCTGCGCAAGTCCGAACCTCTCCGCGCCCTCGATCATCATCACGCTCGCGTTCGGCACATCGACGCCGACCTCGACGACCGCCGTGGCCACGAGCACCTGGATGTCGCCGGCCACAAATCGCTGCATCACCTCTTCCTTGTCCTTGAGGCGCCCGTGGATGAGGCCCATCCGCAAGTCCGGGAAGACATCGGTTCGCAATCGCTCGAACTCCGCCGTCGCCGAGCGGACCACCAGCGCCTCGGACTCTTCGATGAGCGGGCAGATTATGAACGCCTGGTGCCCGGCCGAGACTTCGGCGTGAACGAGATCGTAGGCACGACGCCGGTGGTCCGGATCGATCACGTCCGTCGTCACCGGCGTTCGCCCGGGTGGAAGCTCATCGATCACGGACACGGACATCTCGCCGTACAGAGCGAGGGCGAGGGTCCTCGGGATCGGCGTCGCGGTCATCGCGAGAAAGTGCGGGCGCCCCTGACCTTTGGCCCGGAGCAGCTCGCGCTGGCGCGTCCCGAAGCGGTGCTGCTCGTCGACGACTGCGAGGCCGAGGTTCGCGAACTCCACATCCTCCTCGATCAGCGCGTGCGTTCCAACAACGAGGGCGCAATGTCCCGATGCCGCGGCTGTGCGGACTCGCCGCCGCTCGGCCGCGCTCTGGCTGCTGACGAGCAGCTCGACCGTCAGGCCGGGAAAGCTCTCTTCGAGGTAGGCGCGGAACTTGCGCAGATGCTGTCGGGCGAGTATCTCGGTCGGCGCCATCACCACCGACTGCAGGTCCGCCGCATGCGCCATCGCCACGCAGGCCGCCGCGACCGCGGTCTTGCCTGAGCCGACATCACCGTTGAGGAGCCGGTTCATCGGCACGGTCCTCTGCATGTCCTGGAACGCGTCCCACGTGGCTTTTTTCTGCGCCCTCGTCAGCTCAAAGCCGAGTCCCGACTTGAAGGCGTCGATCACCTCCTGCCGATACGGGACGGGTGTGGCCGGCTCTGCCGCGATGCTGGCTCGCATCATCGCGAACGCCGTCTGCAGCTCGAACAGCTCGGCGAAAACCATGCGGCGTCGCGCCTCGCGATAGTCGTCATCGCTTTCGGGACGGTGGCCGCGACGTACTGCCTCCGCCACTGGAAGCAGGCGATGGTGCTGCCGGACCTCATCAGGCAGAACCTCCTCGAGCGTACCGGCCAGAGGCAGCGCCGCTTCCACCCAGCGAGCGATCTTCCTCGAGCTCAGACCGTCGACCAGGTGGTACTTCGGCATCAGGCCCCCTACGCGCGACGGCATGATCTCATCGCTGTCGTCCAGCCGCTCGTAATGCGGGTTCTGCATCTCGAAAGACACCCCATAGCGACCTTGTTTCACCAGTCCCGCCACCGCGACCCTATCTCCCTTATGCAGCTGCTTGGCGATGAACGCCTGGTTGAACCAGACGACTCGCAATCCAAGGTCGCTGCCGTCGTGGATCATGGCCTCGGTCAGCTTCATCCTGCGCCGCGGTGTCACCTTCGGGCTGATGGAATGGACGGCGCCGATCACCGTCGCTTGCCGGCCGGCCACGAGGTCAGCGATGGCAGCCGGTCCACCGTATGCCTCCCAGTCGAACGGCAGCGTCAGCAGGAGGTCGCGGATCGACGTGATGCCGAGCTTGGCCAACCGCTTCGCATCGGTCGGACGGAGGTTCGGCAGAGCCGACACCGGCGCGTCGAGCGTTCGCGGGAGCACCAGGATGCGCGTTGACAACTCAGGAGTGCCTCGGGCGTATCTTCGGCTCAACGACCGTGATTCCGCCGCCACCTGACGCGCCGCCCGCGATATCGGCCCTCAAACCAGGGCTTTCGCGCGGGCTGCGCACCACCATCACCGCGGTGGTCATGGTCGCGGTCATCCTCATAGGAATCATCGGCTATGCCGTGATCGGGTTCGGCTATACGGCCACTCGCGTTGCGAGCGCCGACCGAACGCTCAACGCCGTCGTATCGCATCAAAACACCCTCAACGCAACATTCCACGATATCGACACCAAGTTCAACGCCCTGAACAGCGGTTCTTCGTTCAACCCACAAGAGGCGCGGAGCGTGGTCGACCAGTTCGTCACCAGCGCGAAATCGGCTGGAAAGACCGTTGACTCCGACGACGCATCGCTCGTTGCGGCTACACGTGGTCTGAATGACCAGAGCTGGCTCACCGCGCTGAGCCGTTCCTCGCTCGACCGGGAGTCCAAACGGATTGTTCACGCGCGCAAGGCCCTCGCCAATGCCAAGACCGTGACCGAGGACTACGCCCTCGACGGGCAGTTCCTGCAGGCATTCCTCGACGCGACGATCGACGTCGACGCCCTTGCGACCGCGACGGGAAATGCCGACATCGCCGGAGCGAAAGCGACGCTTGCCAACATGCAGACCCACGTGGACAAAGCGCTGCAGCTCTCGACCGCGCCCGGCCTGCCGGCTGACATGCACGACCTGATGGTCGACTTTCAGAAACTGGTCTCCGATTTCGGCAAGCTGCTCGCCGCGGCGGAGGCAAACGATGAGGCAGGCGTCACCGCTTACGACCAGAGCGTCACCGATGACGCCAAGAAGATCGGGGGTTACCAATTCGACACCATGACGGCCGCGATAGTCGCGTTCTACAAGCCATACGTCGATGGGTTCAACTCGGAGATGGCGGCAGCGACGTCTTAACGGCTGTTGCGTCGCGCCTCGGCACGCGCAAACCACACCACCTGTCCCGCGAGGAGCAAAACGAGCGGAGGGAGCGCCCAGGCGCCGAGGTGCGAAACGGCGAACCAGCCGGCGGCCAGGATGACCACGATGGTCGCGCTCTGAACCCAATCGCCCACGAAGAGGCCGATCACCTCGCTTGCCGCAGCCCGGAGGAAGCTCACGCGAGGACGGGCCTGCGAATCAACGTCACCGCTATACGCGAGGCGGCCAGGTAAATGATCACCAGCGCGAAGATCGAGACGAAGTCGAGCGGCCACTTCGCGCCCATTCCTTCGGCAGCCCAGAACGTGCCGAGGCTCGTGAGGACGACGCCGACCGCGTATTTGAGCGTGTTCTCGGGTACCTGCGCGAGCGGATGCCGCACAGCAACCCCAACCGCTGCCACGACGACCATCGCAGCGACGCCGCCGGCGACGGCGACCGGCAGGCTTTTGCCTGTCCCCCCGACCGCGATCACGATGAACACGACCTCCAGGCCTTCGAGAAAGACGCCCTTCAGCGCCAGCACGAAGCCAACCCAGTCGCGCCCCGCGGCCGCCTCACGCAGCTGGCCGACCGTCTCCTGGTAAGCGCGCTCCTCGTCATGCAGCGCCACGACGCCGGCGGAACGGAGCACCGCCTTGTGCAGCCACCGGAGCCCGAACAGAAGGAGCAGGGTACCGACGAGCAGCTTCAGGCCCGATTCCGGTACATGCGTCACGATCAGCTCGCCGAAAAAGACCACCAACACCCCTAGCGAGACAAGGGCCGCCGCCGCGCCGAGGAGGGGCGCGCGCCATCCGCGCGTGAGACCCACCGCGAGCACGATGGTCAGCGCCTCCGTGGACTCGACGGCCGAGCCGAGGAATGCTGCGCCGAATACGAAAAGCTGGGTGTACAGGGCCAGTGAAGATTAGCGGACAAGGTTTAATGGTTTTCGATGCGCCCAGGCCTGTACCCCGAGGAATCGATCATTCGGCGCGTGAACCGCGAGAACGTCTTGCCGCTGCTCGGCGGTGGGCGCGCGCTGCTGATGCAGGTCGCCCATCCCAAGGTCGCGGCGGGCGTCGACGAACACTCTGACTTCCGCGCTCACCCGTTCCGCCGCCTCCGCCGCACCCTTCTGATGACTATGGCAATCGTCTTCGGCGACCGCGAAACCGCGCTTGCCGCCGCTCGCACGGTCAACCAGGTGCACACGCGTGTGCGCGGGGACGGCTACCACGCGCTCGACCCAGAGCTGCTTCTTTGGGTGCATGCGACGCTGGTCGACACCGCGCTCGTCACTTACGAGACCTTCGTGCGGCGCTTGAATCCGATCGAGCGCGAGGACTTCTACCAGGAGATGAAGCTGCTCGGCGAGCTGCTTTGTGTACCTCGCGACCGGTTCCCCGAGCGCCTGCACGACTTCGACGCGTACGTCGGGGCGATGATCGCTGAGGGCAATGTGCGTGTGGATGCGCGATCTCTTCAGCTGTCGCGCGAAATCATGCGTCCACAGAGCCGGCTCCTTCCAGGGCCGGCGCTCGTACCGCTGGAGGTCATCACCGCCGGACTTCTTCCACCTTTGCTGCGCGAACAGTTCCAGCTTCCGTGGGGCTCCGGCAGGCAGCGCGCCTTCCGTTTTGCGATCAGGACCTTGCCGCGTGTCGTCGCCATCACCCCGCCCCTGCTGCGCGTGTGGCCGCTGCCCGGCCACAACGTCACGCTTGAGGCGGCGACTACTTCTTGATGTAGACGATCCCCAGCGCCTTCGGCCCGGTGTGAGTGCCCAGCACGCAACCGATCTGGCCCACCGGAACCTCGAGGTCGGGAAATTCCTGTTTGAGATCCTGGGCGATCCGTTGCGCGTCCTCTGGCGCCTCCGCATGCATGACGGCGACGTGCTCCACTGGCAACTGCGTACGGAAGAACTCCACCATTCGCGGAATGGCGCGTGATCGCGTGCGCACGCGGTCGACAGGTTTGATCTCGCGATCCTCCACGAGAAGCATCGGCTTCAGGTCGAGCATCGTCCCGATCATCGCCTGGGCACGGCGAATGCGACCGCCCATCTCGAGGTAGCGCAACGTGTCGAGCAAAGCCAGGACGCGGCAATTGGGTACGCGCTGCCCGACCGCGGCTGTCGCGTC
>VBKD01000150.1 GCA_005888075.1 Chloroflexota bacterium | reverse complement strand
AGATCGGGTATTCAATGTCGCTGACCGAGCCTCACCTGACTTACACGACGGGATTCCAGTATTCCGCTACCCACATGTCGAGTATCTTTTCGCGTTTGACATTTCGCGTGACTTGGGACGAGTCGGTGAATATCGATGCACAATCAATCCGCGTACGCGAGTACCGCACACCTTGGGACCAAAAGGAGAAGGGACTGGCAGAGCTTACTGAATCAGCTTGCAAGCCTCTTAAGCACACCACCGGGGTCGAATGGCAAGTCCGGGGAATTACCCCCAACCGAACTTATACGTTGATGTACACGCTCCCAGGGGTCGGTGCCTGAAGCTCGGTGTCCCCTTCTACACAAACGCCTAAGCTCTGGCCGTCGATGGGTTAGCCGACATCTAGCTCGGCAATCAGTGCTATCGATAACGCGCCAATTAGGGCGTCTCGAGGCGATACCCGTCGGCGGATCTGAACTCGGGCGACAGCGATTTGGTCGCCGTCACCAGTTGTATATCAGTTGACGCAACGGGCAGCACCGTGAGGCACCCGGTCCGAAAATCGCAGGCCGGCCCCGCCTGAGGACGCACAGGCCAGGACCGTGAGGCACGGGTCAATGGCCTGAAATTCACCTTCCATGTAGTGGCTAGCGGAGAACGAGTCCCAAAGCTGCGTCGCGCACGCGTCCTTAGACATGTGTGTGCCGGATCAGGGCGCGATTGTTCACGGTCAGCATCGAAATCAGGAGTGGTTACGACTGACCACCAAGACGGTCTTCCCCGGTCGCCTGGGCGTCGGTGGAGGCCCATAAGCTACCGCCGCCTCAGCTAGCGGGAACGTCCGAGCGATGACGGGCCGCAGCTTCCCCTCGTCGGCAAGGTCGGCGATGCGCCGCAGCTCGCCAGGATCAGAGGACACCACGAAGAAGATTCCCTGGACTCCGTGACGCTCTGCCACTGATTGATCCGGCGGTTGCGCCAACGTCACGAGACGTCCTCCGGGCCGTACCAGTCCGTACGACTCCATGGGTACTGGTCCACCGAAGGTGTTCAAGAGGACGTCGAAGAGTGGTTCACCCGGGGAGAGTGCAGCAGACACCGAGGGCACTACCCGGTCGGCACCGAGTGTCGTGACCAGGGGCTCATCGTCTTTGCTCGCCGTGGCCGTCACTTCTGCGCCAAGCGACTTCGCAAGCTGCACCGCCAGGGACCCGACCCCTCCTGCGCCACCCTGTATGAACACTCGTTCGCCGGGCTGCAGGCGGGCACGATCCGAGAGCGCCTGCCACGCGGTCAGGGCCGCCAGCGGCAGTGAGGCCGATTCGACATGGGAGAGACGTACGGGTGCCAGGCGTCAGGGAGCTCACGTCTCCGCCGACCCGAGCGATCACGCCCGAGAACTCGTGCGATGGGACGACGGGCGTGCGATCGGCCCCGCCCACTGAAACCCACGTTTCGTCCCAAGCGAGCTCACCCGGGGTGACCGCGGCTGCATGCACCTCGACGAGCACCTCACTTGCCCCCACCTCTGGCACGGGGGCGTCCTCGTAGCGGAGAACTTCGGGCCCTCCACGCTTGTGGGCCCGTACCGCCTTCATCGTGTTCAAG
The DNA here is from genome assembly GCA_005888075.1 of Chloroflexota bacterium. Lineage (GTDB taxonomy): Bacteria > Chloroflexota > Dormibacteria > Dormibacterales > Dormibacteraceae > 40CM-4-65-16. Next base: position 5,315 of record VBKD01000150.1, on the reverse strand, counting down.
GCGCACATCCGGGCAGCGAGCTGAACGCCGCGCTCATCGGGAATCGCTCCTCCCTTTAGAACAACGGTCGAGCCAAGAACGAGTTGACGACGCCGCCGAGCGTTTGTCAAGAGAGGCGGAGTCGACCTGCACGCTCGGTCAGATGCTTGCCGGCATCCCCAATTGGTATTTCTCACGCTCATGACCTTGGATGAGATCGGCGTTGCGGCCGACTTTCGAGGACCCTGCGCAGCGAGACCGCATGAAGCAGATTGTCGAGAGCCCCTCGATCTGAGGCTTCATAAAGTTGAGTCGCCTGCTCGTGAAGGTTGCGCCACGCCAGCGACGAGCCGGGTCGCGAGCCTGTCTATGGGCTGCCGCCCATCGCGTCGGTCACTTCGTCGCGGGAAATGCCGTGCCAATCGCCGAATTCCTCAAGCTGCTTGAGGTCAAACTCTTCGGGCATTTTCCGCAACGCGTCGTCAGCCGCCTGCGTGTAACCGATGCGACCCAGGAGGTCAGCCAGCCATTGTCTCGCATACGCCATTTGAACCCGCGAGCCCCCATGCTATTCGGTTGCACGAATTGCGCGCAGAACGACGTCGACCACTGCGCCAGGCTTGGTAATCAGGCCCAAGTGGCCGGCGTGGAACGTGCTTATTACGTGAGCGTGCGGTTGCCGCCATCGCTCGCTGCGGCGGGCTCGGGGATAACGTGGTCGTGGGTTCCAATCAGGTCCGCCCGTCGGGGATCGTCTTCCACCGAGGCGGCCCGATACGTCAGAGTCACGCAACGGTCTCGCAAACCGTCGCTGCCATCGATCGCTGCTGTGCTCGCGGTCGGCAATCGATTTGTGCCTTACATCGGTCGCATGCTGGAATGGTGATTCTTGGTGCAATCGTTCTCCTGACTGCTGTCAGCCGGGTTTACGGAAGGGCGCACTGGCCAATTGACGTTCTAGCGAGCACGCTGGTGGTATGAGGATGCCTGACCCACTCGATCCAACTCAGCGCGCGGCGCGCCAAGGCCCGGAATTGGGTCGAATAGTCGAGCGCGACCGTCAGCCCTGCGGCCGCGCGCGTGCTCTCATCTATATGCGCGGCTCAGGGTGGTTTGCGTCACCTGGTCGAGACTGATGCAAGGAGCTGGCATCCGCGCTTTCGGAGCCGCAGTTGAGATCCTGGATCTCCCGGAGTCATACGAGCTACAGGAAACCGATGTCTTGATCGAAGTCCGGGCGGCGGGCGTCGGTAATTGGGACGAGATCGCCCGTAATGGTGGCTGGGACCTCGGCATCGTCCCGCCGATGGCACTCGGTGTCGAGGCAAGTGGGATCGTGATCGCAGTTGGCTCTTCGGTACATCGTTTCGCTGAAGCCGACGAAGTCCTCACGCACCCAGTGCCCCTTAGGCACCAGGGGGCCTGGGCGGAGCGCCTTGTGGCGGTAGAGGCGACAGTTGCCAGGAAACCACCGGACATGTCTTGGCCGACTGCCGCGCTCTTTCCTGTTCCAGCTCTCACGGCCGGCCAAGTTATTCATCACTGGCTTCAAGTGCAAAGAGGCGAACCGTTGCTCATACACGGGGCAGGCGGCGTTACCGGCGGGTTGCTGGTGGCCGTCGCAGCCTCAGCGGGAGCGCGCGTTGTCGCAGTGGCGTCTTCCCAAGATAGGGAACGGATCGTCGCCTATGGTGCACAGGTCGTTCTCGATTACCACGACACCAGCTGGCCTGCGCAGGCGCGCGCAATTTTCGGACCGCATGGAGCACCGGCGGCCGTCAACGCAGTGCGCGGTGGAGCGGCACGTTTGATAGCCATGGTGGCGGACGGCGGCCGCCTTGTGACAACAACCAGCGACGGTCCGCCGCCGGAACGTGGAGTTACTGTCACTAACTTCTATGTTTCGTCCGATGGCGAGCTGCTTGAAAAGCTCGCTATCGATTTCGTGGCACGGCATCTGACGATCTCTTTGGCGAGGCATGACCGGCTGCCCGATGCAGCAGCTGCGTTGGCCGCTGTCGTTAGTGGTCATGCCGGGGGCGGAGTCGTTCTGGTACCTAACAGCTGAAGCGCCGGCCTAACCGCAGCCGGTCTTATCGGCCCCTGGAACGCTCCGGTCGGGGCTTGGTTCCAGCAAGTCACGACGACCACACTTGGGTCGAGATGCGATCGCACCAGAGGTGTTGGAACCAACGGATGGCGTTTTGCACGCAGATGCGGCGACGCCACAAAGAAACGGCCAAGAAGATGCAACCCGCCACGAGAGTTTCAGTAGCTGCGCAGTTCAGTTTGGCCTTCGCAGCCGATGAGATCACGCCTACTATCGGTGAGCCGCCAGGAGAGTCCGCGTGATACCGCCGACTAGTTGCGTAACAGCCATCGTCGTGGTCCTCCTTGTGGTTGCTTGCCGAGCGGAATCGCCAAACCAGCCGGTTGCTCGAGTGTCAGCCACCCAACTCAGACACCTGTCCCGGAGCCAAATCTGAATACAAATCCCGGTGGTCGTCAAATATTTATTGACTGCCTTACAGCAACCGCACAGCGACAGGATTACACATCGGGTTTCGCCACGGGCTTACGACGAGTCAAGCTGAACTCAGGGCCGACCGCTGAAATGTGCCTTGAGCGCAAGCTTGCGGTCGAAAACCGCAAGGCTAACCAGCGAACTGAAGATAAAGCGAGTGCTATCGAAAGGGTCGCGTTCGACGAAGGTCGCTAGGCATTTCGACGCGAGGCTGACTGCCGTCCTCAAGTTCCACTGGAAACGGGTCGCTCAGTTCCCCAACAAAGTGACCCTCAGGACTATATGAGCTGAAAGCCATGAACCGTAGTCGCGCATGGCGATCTTCAATTAACTTGCCGCCGTAGAACGAACCAATGTCGTCCCCTACGAGCAGCCCGCTTCGTGCGACATCGTACGGGCCGAGCGCGTGATCCGCGACTAGGCAGTATGTTCCGGTTTGGGGGTGCTGCTCGACGCTCCCGCCTCGGCTCTTCGCAATGTGCCTCGACGCGCACGAGAAGAGAAGAACAAAACGGTCCCCGGCCTGGGCGAGCTGTGGTACTTCAAGATGCCCAAATCCGCCAGGTGCGCTTAGTGGTGGGAGTACCTCCCACTCACGCAGGTTTGAGGAGCGAGCGTGGCCGATGACGCCACGGTTATCGGGTGCACCGGATCTAATTCGCGCTGTGATCAGCGCGTGAAATGAGCCATCGGCTTGGAACAGCCAGGGATCGCGCCAGGCCTGTTCGTACCAACTCCTAAGGTCAAGAAGCTCGTACCAGCGAGGGTCGGCCTCAAGTATCGGATTAGCCGGCTCCTTCTGCCACACGAATAGGTCTGCGGAGGTCGCGAGGCCGATGCGCTCGACAAGGCCACCTTCAGAGCGATTGATCCCGCTGTAGAGCATGAACCACCGACCGTCATGACCAATGACACTCCCCGTCCAAGTTGCTAGGTCATCCCATTCGCCATGCGATCCCGGATGGAGCGCGTCGTTGACAACGGTCCAGTTCCTGAGATCACGAGAAATGGCATGGCCGATCGTTGCGTTGTGATGTCGAAGCGCCTCGGAGCCGAGCGAGCGAGGAGCCTGGACGTAAAAGAGGTGGCAGTCCTCGCCGTGCCAAACGTGCCAAAAGTCCCAGAGCCAGTTTTGTTTGAGCCGCAGTGTCATCGAGGGCCACAGGATCGAATCAAGTGCAGTTGTAAAGCTCGAACACGGGGACGATGTGACGGGCCATTACTGAAGCGCCGGCAATTCGTACCGATATGGTGCCTCAGCCCCCGCACGAGCGCATGTCCTCGCCGAGGCCAGGTTGGCAAACCTCAAAAGTTGGGCCAAGCGTTGTGAAGATAGTTCTGGCAGAAGATCGCGGTTTAGGCACCCTTGGTAGTGAAGCCAGGCCAACATCGCTGCGCTGAACGCGTCGCCCGCCCCTACTGTGTCAACCACCGTGACCGGAGATCCAGGAACTTCAACCGTCTCGGCTCGAATAAATCCTACCGAGCCCTCTGATCCGAGCGTCACAATGACAAGGCTCGGGCCCAGTTCCAGCCAGTTGCGGGCAGAACGCTCGACCGGATCGTTCGGATATAGCCAGGCCATGTCTGCGCGGCTTGCCTTTACCACGTCTGCTCGACGCACCCAGTTCTCTAAGCGTGTTCGGTAGGCGTCGATATCTTGAATCAGAAGCGGACGGACGTTGGGATCAACGACGATCACTCGCTTGCCTAGTTCCCGCTGCACTAGCAGCTGCAACGTCGTTGCGATTGGCTCCAGCACTAAAGACAAAGAGCCGAAGTGGAGAGCGACGACATCGTCGTCCAGGACAGGTGGCAGATCGGACGGCATCACGTTCCGATCGGCGCTGTTCTCAGTCCAGAACGCGTACTCGGCATCAAATCCATCATTCAGCGAGACAAAGGCAAGGGTGCTGGGTTCGTGTCCATCACGTAGATAGCAGCCGTTCACCCCGTTGGAGACCAGGTGCGCCCGCAAGCGCTGCCCGAAGAAGTCTCGCGATAGGCGGCCCAAGAATGCAACTGGGACCTCCAGACGTCCTAGCGCGACGGCCACGTTGTACGGCGATCCTCCTAGTCGGGGGATGTATCCGCGCTCAGCGCCGCATCCGGATGGGGTCATATCAATCAAGGCTTCCCCGCTTACGACGATCATCGGCGCCCCTATTTCGGCGGCACGGTGGACTTCCGCACGATCAGCTCCAATGGCAGCTGCTCGGCTATTGGCGCAGGCGGTGGATATGGGGCGGCGATCGCCTCGAGGAGTAGCTCTGCTCCCCGTGCTCCGCTGAGAATAAGTGGCTGCCGCACTGTGGTCAGTCCGACGTACGCAGCGACCTCAATGTCATCGAAGCCGATCACTGACAACCCATGAGGCACATCGACGTCAATGTTCTTGGCCCCGTCGAGTACCCCAAGTGCCTGAGTATCGGACGCAGCAACCACCGCGGTAGGGGGTTCTTTGAGGTTGAGGAGCTCGGCAGTCAGCCGATGGGCGACGTGCCGACCGTGCGGGCACTCTTTCATGAATGCAGCAGGAATTTCTAGGCCGGCATCCGCCATGGCGCGCCGAAAGCCCGTGCATCGATCTGCGCTGGAAACGAATCCATAGGGGTTGACACTCGGATCGCCGACGAAGGCTATCCTGCGGTGGCCCAGCTCAATCAGATGCTTTGTGGCCAAGTAGCCCCCGCCAACGTTGTCGATGTAGGTGTGGGTGAGAGCTGGATACCTAAAGTCCACGACAACAGCAGGCACCCTTGCGGCCAGCAAGCGCTCCAGTTCCCGCTCAGGTGGTGGCATCGCAATGACC
>VBKD01000177.1:3976-24945 GCA_005888075.1 Chloroflexota bacterium | reverse complement strand
CGTCGCAGCCCGCCTCGATGAGCACCGCCTCCGCCATGCGGTCCTGGAGGCCTTCCGCGACGACCCGCAGCCCGAGGTTGTGGCCGAGTCCGACCGCCGAGCGAACGATCGCCCCCGAGTCGGGGTCCGACGCGAGCGCCGAGATGAACGAGCGGTCGATCTTGATCTCATTGACCGGCAGGCGCATCAGGTACAGGAGCGACGAGTAGCCGGTGCCGAAGTCGTCGAGCGAGAGCCGCACGCCGATCTCGTGCAGCCGGTGCAACGCTTTCGCGGCGGCCGCCGCCATCGCGACGCCCTCGGTGATCTCCAGTGTGAGGCGGCTAGGGTCGACCTTGAAGTTGCCCAGCGCTCGCGCGACCATCTCTTCCAGGGAGTGGTCCTCGATGTTGCGCGGGGAGACGTTGATCGACACCGAAACGTCGATGCCCTCATCGACCCACTTGCACAGCTGAGTCAGCGCGGCGTCGATGACCCATGCCGTCAGCGAATGAATGATCCCGGTCTCCTCGGCCATCGGAATGAATCGGTCCGGAGGCATGAGCCCCTCGCGCGGATGGTTCCAGCGGACCAGGGCCTCCAGCGAGTTGACCGCTCCGGTCGCGAGCGTGACCTGCGGTTGGTAGTGCAGCACGAGCTCGCCTTGGGGAATCGCACGGCGGAGCTCGCCCGCCAAGCCCGAGCGGCGCAACGTCTGCGCCTCCTGCTCCGGCGCGTAAACCGCGTGCCCGCCACCCGAACGCTTCGCCACGTACATCGCGACATCGGCCCGGCGCAAAAGGGTGCTCGGGTCGTCGCCGTGAATGGGGTACATCGCGATGCCGATCGAGGCGCTGGTCTCGACCATATGCTCCGCGATCGAGAACGGTCCTTCGAGCGAAGCCAGGATCTTCTTCGCCGTCGCCACGACATCGTCCGGGTGCTTCGCGTCCGTCGAAAGCACGGCAAACTCGTCGCCCCCAAGCCTGGCGATGGTGTCGGTCGCCCGCAGGACGCCGCGCAATCGCGCGGTCACCTCCTGCAGGAGGCTGTCCCCGCGGTCGTGTCCAAGCGCGTCGTTGACGTCCTTGAACCTGTCCAGATCGAGCAGCAGCACCCCGAACATCTTCTGGTTGCGGCGCGCCGCCAAAAGCGCCTGGCGCAGCCGGTCGCCGAAAAGGCTGCGGTTGGGCAGGCCGGTCAGCGCATCGTGCAGCGCCTGGTACTCCAGCGCGTCGGTGTGAGCCTTGCGCTCGGAGATGTCGCGCAACGTCGCGATGAAGAGGTGGCGGGATCCGATCTGCATCGAGCTGACGACGAACTCGAGCGGGAACAAGCTGCCGTTTTTCCGCTTGCCCATGGTCTCGTGCGCACCGCTGACGGGTATGTCGAGCTTGAGCCGCCGCTGCAGGTAGTTGTCGAACGCGCTGCGATGCGTGGTGGCGATCAGGATGTCGGCCGACTCGCGGACCAGCTCCTGCTCCGAGAATCCGAACAGCTTGACCACGGCTGGGTTGGCGGACTCGATAACACCCGCGTGATCCATCGTCACCAGGCCGTCGGAGACGTTGTCGAGCACGGAGCGCATTCGCTTCTCGCTGTCCTGCAGCGCCACCTCGGCACGCTTGCGTTCGACGAACTCGCCAATCTGCGACCCGACGTCGTTCATGACCGCGGCCAGGCCGTCGTCCAGGTCGCGAGGCGCCCATGTGTGCAGCGAGATCATCCCCACCACCCTGCGGCCGCTGCGCACGGGAAAGCCGACGATGCCGTGCAGGCCCGACGCCACGGCGGCGGCCGAACGAGGTGAGCTGTCGCCGGCAAGGTCGGGCATCGATACCGGCGCACCGGTCTCCCACACCCGACCGGCGAGCCCTTCGCCCCTCAGGTAGGTGACCTGCGACGCGGTAGCCTCATAAGCGGAGGTATCGCGGCCGGGTCGCTTCCACAACGTGTCGAAATGCATCGTCTCGCGCTCGGCGTCGACATCCCAGTATTCGGCGAGCTCCCAGTCGAGCGTCCGGCACAGTCCCTCGAGCACGCCCGTCGCCGCCTTGTCCCATCCGGGCGAGGTCACCAACGCCTGCGTGACGGCAAACCGCGCCTCCTGCAGAACTTCCGCGCGCTTGCGGTCTCCGATGTCAACGACAACCGTCTGGAAGTACACAGGCTTCTCGTCAGGTCCACGCACGAGGCGCATCGTCAGGTCGACCCAGACGACCTCGCCGTCCTTGCGCCGGTAGCGCTTCTCGATTCGCGTTCCCTCCTGGCCGCCCTCGAGCATCTCTCGCATTGCGGCGTGCATCACGGCGTGGTCGTCGGCGTGCGTGATGTCGAGCAGCGAAAGGCTGCGCAGCTCGCTGTCGCTGTAGCCAAGGAGGTCGCAGAAGGCGGGGTTGACCGTGGTGATGTGTCCATCCAGGCTGGCGAAGGCCATTCCCGCCTGTGCCTGTTCGAACAGGGTGCGGAACCTGGTCTCCATGTCTCGCTCGGACTCTTCGGCGCGCAGCCGCTGCGTCACGTCGTTGATCAGGGTCAGCAACCGGGTCCTGTTGAGTCGGTGGATCGCCACCTCGACGCGCATGCGCCGTCCGTCCTTCGTCACCAGCGTGGAGGTGTATCGGGCTGGAACCTCTTCCCCACCCAGCCTCGCGGCGAGGCTCGCGGCCAGCTCGTCGCGATCTTCTGGTGGGGCGATGTCGATCAGCGTCGGCATGGCTGCCAGCTCCTCGCGGGAGTAGCCGGTCAGGTTGACATAGGCGTCGTTGCCGGCGACGAATCTGCCGTTTTCTGTGATGACCAGGCCCTCGCCGAGATCGCTCAAAGCGCCGAGCAGCGAGCTCTGGCGCTGGATATGAACTGATAGGTCGCTGCCCACGGCGCTGCTGACAAGGAAGGCCAACACCCCGAGGCCGACCAGGATGAGAGACCAGATCACGATGATGCTGACCGGCACCATCAACGTGGTCAGGGCATAGATCCACAAGGCGCCGACCGCGGCGACTGCGAGTCCGAGGATGTAGCCGAATCGGATCGAGCGGACGCCCAGGTCGAAGTGGAGGACGACGGTCGCCACCGTGACGACGGCCAGCGGAGGAAGGTCATTCCCCAGATAGCGTCCCGCGGCGCCAAGGCCGACCACAGCAAGGGTCACGCCACCGGCCGCGAACCCGAGCCGCAAGCCGAATCTGGCGCCCCACGCCGAAGACCTGATCGCTACCCCGACGACCGCCAGGATGGTCGCCGCCGCGATGATGATCGCCTCCGTCCGCAAAACCGAGGACGGCAGGTGGGCTTCCCACAGGCGGTACGTGATTGCGGCGATGATCGCCAGCAGGGCAATGGCGTTGACCAGCGGCAACCTCCAGGAGGCGAGACGCCAGGGAGGGCCCACAGAAGCCCAGGCAGCCCCGAACAAGGGGTCGGTTGGGGGGCCAGAGGGTTTCAGCTGGTCACTCAATTCCGAGAAACGATAACGGTCGAACCCTGAATTGGCTGCGCTATGACCCCTCGAATTGGCCCCGGAGTGGCTCTGAGCGCTACTTCCCCTTCGGCTGCGGTCGTTGCGGGACGGTGCGCTTCAGCGGCGGCCGGCGCCCCGCGAGGATGGGATTGACCTTGTCGCCATCGCCGTCGGTGGCGGCCGCCCTGCCCTTCGCCGCGGCGGCATGAAGGGTGCGTAGCTTGGCCAGGCGCTCCTTTTTGGCCGCCAGCGCGGTCTTGAGCGCGTCGGAAAGCTGGAGATCGTTCATCGGAACAACCCGGAGCCGTGCCTCGAGCTCCAGCACCTCAACTTCAGCCCTTGTCAGTTCGAGATCGATTGTCTTTGACACGACGTCTTCCTTTTTTATGTACGGATCAATTCAATTCCGGGATCCAAAGCTACCGAACCTGCAACGAGGGCGCAAGCGGCGACCTTACTCACGTAACCCTCGAACTGCGGCAACCGGTTACGGCTTCAGTCCAGGCTGATGGCGTCGCGCAGCTTGTCGAAGAACCCCTTGGACACCTTCTCCGGCTTTCCGGTCAGCCCTCCCACCTTCCGGAGGAGAGCCTTCTGCTCCGGGTTCAGGTCCTTCGGAATCACCACCTGGACCACGACGTACTGATCGCCACGGCGGCCGCTGCGGACATCTGGCATCCCCTTGCCCTGGAGCCTGAAGGACTGCCCGTTCTGGGTGCTCGAAGGGATGGCGATCTCTACCGGTCCGTCGAGGGTGGGGATTTCGATCCTGTCGCCCAGCGCCGCCTGGACCATGTTGACACGAAGCTCGTAGACGACATCCTGTTCGTGCCTGACCAGCTGCGGGTGCGTCTTGACGCCCAGCACGACATAGAGGTCTCCCGGCGGCCCGCCGCGGAGGCCGGCTTCGCCCTCCCCGCTGAGCCGGATCTGAGAGCCGGTGTCGACCCCGGCGGGGATCTTTACGACCAGACGCCTGGACTTTTGAACCCGACCCTGGCCGCGGCATTGCGAGCAAGGCGTCTTCAGGATCCGGCCGTAGCCGCTGCAGGTGGGGCATGTCGCCGCGGTGACCACGGAGCCGAAGATCGACTGGGCGGTCCTGCGCACCTGGCCCGAGCCGCGACACCCGGGGCAGGTCTCCTCGCCGGTCCCCGGCTCGGCGCCGCTGCCACCGCAGCGGTCGCAGGTGGCCGGCACGGTGATGTCGACCTGCTTTTCGACACCGGCGAACGCCTCGTCGAAAGTGATGGTCATGTCGTAGCGAAGGTCGTCGCCGCGGTTGGACCGCTGACGCCGGCCCCGACCGCCGAACCCGCCTCCGAAGAACGTGTCGAAGATATCCGCGAAGGGCATATCGGTGAAATCGACCGCCGGACCGGATCCGGCCGCCGCGTGGCCAAACATGTCGTAGTTGCGGCGTCGATCTGGATCTGAGAGGACCGCGTAGGCCTCGCTCGCCTCTTTGAAACGAGCGTCCGCCGCCGGATCGTCCGGGTTGCGGTCGGGATGCGAGTCCATGGCGATCTTCCGATACGCGCGCTTCAGCTCTTCAGGCGAGCATTGCCGAGCGACGCCAAGGACCTCGTAGTAATCGCGCTTGACCGCCATTACCGCCCTACCTGGATTCGATTTCCGACGACGGCAGGGAAGGTCGGCGCGCGACCCTCACCAGAGCAGGCCTGACCACTCGATCGCGGATGCGGTACCCGCGGCGCAGCTCGGAGACGACCGTGTCCTCAGGTTGCTCCGCCGATTCCTCGTGTCCGATAGCTTCGTGAAGCTTCGGGTCAAAGTGGGCGCCGACGGCTTGAATCGGCTCGAGCCCATGCGCTCCAAGAGCCTCCTCCAGCTTGCGCACGCTCAGCTCGAGCCCCTTGATCCATGACTCATCCGTGCCCGGCGGCTTGTTCTCGAGCGCCTTGTGCAGGTCGTCGAGCGCCGGCAGGAGACGGCCGATCAGCTCGGCCGACGCATGCTGGATCGTCTCCAGCTGCTCCTGGCGGGCTCGCTTCTTGTAGTTGTCGAAGTCGGCGGCGAGCCGCATGTGGCGGTCCCTGCTTTCCGCGAGCGCCGCTTCGAGCTCGGCGATCTTGGCTTCGAGGGAGGCCGTGCGCGGCGCGTCGTCCGTTTCCTGGCCCATCTCTTCTGGATCGTGCGGATGCTTTCGCGTGGTCATCGGGAACTAGATACCGCGCGAGCCGGACCTGTCAAACAGATCAAATCCCAAGCTGGGCCATGCGTTCGCTGGCGGCACGTGCCACGGCCTGCAGCCGGGAGACGGTCTGGCTGTAAGCCATCCGGGTCGGGCCGATCACGCCGAGCACCCCTTTCAGCCGGTTCGAAGGGCCATAGGAGGTGAGCACCACGGCGCACCCCTGCAGCCGGCTCGACATGTTTTCCGAGCCGATGACGATCTGCAGGTCCGAGTCGCCTATGAGCTGGCGCAAAAGCAGCGTCAGGTACCGAGTCTCCTCGAGGACCTCGAGCACCTGCTGCAAGCGCGAAGATTCGCTGAACTCGGGCTGGCGCACCAGGTTGCGCACACCGTCGTGCACGACCAGGCTCTCGGATCCCTTCTCATAGAGGTCGAGGACGGTGACCACCCGACCGAGGAGCTCTTTCTCCAATCCGAGCGGCGCGGCGTTGTAGCGGCTCCGTACCTCATCACTGGCCTGGCCTCCGAGCGCTGCATTGAGGCGCGCCGCAAGCTTGGTCAGCTGTGTCTGCAGGGCTGGGTGACTCACGTTGACGACCTGCTGGCGCAGCAGGTTGCCTTCCAGAAGCATGATGAGGAGAACCTCCTTGGGCTCGAGCGAGACCAAGTCGACGTGCTTGATCCGCGCCTGGGCGCCCTGCGGCGCGCTGGCCACCGACGCGTTGCGGGTCACGGCCGCAACGGTCATGGCGACCTTCTCCACCATGCCCTCGACGTCCGCGGGCGCTGCCCGCATCTCGCCCTCGATAAAGGCTGAGATTCGCTCCGGGACCTTCTCGGTGTCCATCAAGAAGTCGACGAAATAGCGATAGCCCGAGTCGGTCGGCATACGACCCGCCGAGGTGTGTGGCTGGGTCAGGTAGCCGAGGTCGGACAGCTCGGCCAGCTCGCTGCGGATCGTGGCCGAGGACAGGTTGACGAAATAGCGGGTCTGCAGCGCCTGCGAACCCACGGGCACGGCGCTCGTGGTGAACTCGTGCACGACCGCTCTCAGGATCGCTTGTTTTCTGTCTTCCATCCCTCTTTCAGCACTCTCCTACTGAGAGTGCCAATCAGAGTACGGCAAGGGCGATCTGGTTGTGCAGGTCCAAACCGCGCCGGGTCGGCGCCACGTGCCCTCCGAGACAATGGATCAGACCGGCCTCGGTCAGCTGCCCGAGCTCGGCGTCAAAGCCGGACGGCGGGCTCATGCCTTCGACAGTACGCAGGCCGAGCATCAGCGATTCGGCGGCGGCCTTGCGTGGTGCCAGCTCCTCCCCATCGGCGCGTGGCTCAGGTACCGCGGCGATGTACTCCTTTGGCCCCGCCACGTTCCACCATCGCGACGCCGACACCCCGTCTGTCGCGTAGGAGTGCGCGCCCGCGCCCGCACCGTAAACCGGACGGCACCGCCAGTAGGCCTGGTTGTGACGGGACTCGAAGCCGGGACGTGACCAGTTCGAGACCTCATAGCGATGGAAGCCCGCCGCCTCCATCTCCACGCATGCTGCGTCGAGCTGGTCCCACTGGAGGTCCGGATCCACCTCGGGCACCCGTCCTTCAGCCCGCCGCCGGTACAGCAGCGTGCCTTCCTCAAAAGAAAGGCAATACGTCGAGACGTGGTCGGGGCCGAGGGCGATAGCCCTCCGCAACGTGTCGAGCCAGCTTTCGCGATTCTGGTAAGGCACGGCGTAAATCAGGTCCACGCTTATGTTCCCCACTCCCATCGCGCGCGCAAGCTGGAAAGCGCGCGTCGCCTGGGCCGCATCCGTCTTCCGCTCGAGGACGGCGAGCGCACGCGGATCAAAACCCTGGACGCCGATGCTCAGCCGGTTCACCCCACCCTGCAGCCACGCCTCCAGCCTCGCCTCGTCGGTGCTGGCCGGGTTGGCTTCGAGAGTGACCTCGGCGTCCGGCGCAACATCGAAGGTTGACCTGATGGATGCGAGCAACCTGGCCGCGAGGTTGGCCGGCAACAGGCTTGGCGTCCCGCCTCCGAGGTAGACCGTTTCGAGCTGGTCGAATGCAAATCGTTCCCGGGCGCGCATCAGCTCGCGCTCGAGCGCGTCCACGTAATCGGGCATCAGGCGGTCCATTCCCGCGTAGGCGTTGAAGTCGCAGTACCCGCACTTGTGCTTGCAGAACGGGACGTGGATGTAGAGGTTCTTGAAGGGCCTCACTAGACGCCCTTGATGGTGTATCGCTGGCCCCGCGCGGCCTCGAGCTCACGCCGCAGGTAGTCGACCGCCTCACGCTCGTTGGAGACCAGCTCCTTGATCCGATGCGCCATCCGGTCCTCGACGCGTGCGATCTGTCGCCCGATCTGCTCGACATTGGCGAGCTGGCTCCGATAGCGCTCGCGCTTGCGCCATAGGCGCGCGTGCTCTTCCCGAAGCTCGGCGACCGAACGCCGAACCTGGCAGTCGAGGCACAGGCCGTCGCGGGTCTGCCCGCTCGGCCCCTGCTTCCCGCAGTCGCGGCAGAAGATGAGAAGAGAGCTCACAGGAGTTTCAAGTCCAAAACCGTCGCGTCGCTCAGCTCGCGCAGGCGCTCGGGAGAGATCTCGAACACTGAATCCGGCCTCCCTGCCGCCGCCCACACGACGCGATATCCCAACAGATCGCGATCCATAAACACCGGCACGTCGGTCGCGTGCCCGAACGGCGGAACCCCTCCGATCGCATAGCCGGTCGCCAGGCGCGCGATCTCGGGGTCTGCCTTCGCCACCGGCTCGCCGGCGACAGCCGCCAGGCGCCGCTCGTCCAGGCGGTTGGCGCCGCTCATCAGCGCGACGACCGGCTCGCCGCCAGCGACAAATACAAGCGATTTGACGATCTGACCGACATCGCATCCCACCGCCCGCGCCGCATCGACCGCGGTGCGGGTGCCCTGCGGGAACGCTTTGACCGCGATGCCCCTGTCGGTCGCCGCCAACCAGGTTTCGAATCGGCCCATGTCGATAGAAGGATAGGTTGGAGCTTGCAAACAGACGAACCGGAGCCGCACTCTGTCGGGTGTGCAGCCTTCCAGGGTGCTTGTCACCGGCGCAGCCGGCTTCATCGGCTCACACCTGTGCGAGCGGCTGCTCGCGGACGGTCATCAGGTTGTCGGCGTGGACAGCTACACCGACTATTACGAGCGCGCCGACAAGGAACGCAATCTGGAGCCGGCGCGCGCGAACAGCGGCTTCTCATTCGAGGAGCTGGACCTCGTCGACGCCGACCTGAGGGCGGCGTTGGATGGCGTCAAGGTCGTGTTCCACCTGGCAGACCAATCGGCGGTCAGGTCGAGCTGGGGCAGCCACTTCGACCGCTTCGTTCGCGACAATGTCGTCGCGACGCAGCGCCTGCTCGAGGCTGTGAAGGAGATGCCCATCGGGCGCCTCGTATACGCATCGAGCTCGGCGGTCTACGGAGACGCTGAGATGTCGCCGACCAGAGAGAACGCACTGCCACGGCCGATCTCTCCGTACGGGATGACCAAGCTCGCGGCCGAGTATCTCGCGTTGCTCTATATGCGCAACTTCGGAATTCCCGTGGTGGCGCTGCGCTACTTCACCGTCTACGGTCCTCGCCAGCGCCCCGATATGGCACTGGCACGCTTCATGCAGGCTCTGGCCACAAACCAGGAGATCGAGGTGTTTGGAGACGGCGAGCAGGCGCGGGACTTCACGTACATCTCGGACGTGGTCGACGGCACCGTGAAAGCTGCCGGCCGTGCCGTCTCGGGCCAGGTGATCAACCTCGGCGGCGGGAGCCGGGTGACGATCAATCAGGTGCTCGCCACGCTCGAAGAGGTCAGCGGCATGCAAGTTCGGAAACGCAACCTGCCCGCCACGCCCGGCGACCCCAAGCATGCGGTTGCCTCGATCAACCTGGCACGCGAGCGATTGGGTTGGGAGCCCCGGGTGACGCTCCGCGACGGCCTGACCAAGCAGTGGGAGTGGTTTCAGGAAGCGCTGGGCCGCCCGGTCAAGACCGCAGGGTAGCTGCCTCAGCTACTGGGCGTTCAGGCTGAACTGCCATGCAGGCGCGACGCGCGACATGGGCACCTCGCAGGAGCGCGAGGCGGCCTCGCCATCCGCAACCGAACGGCAGACGAGCATCGCGCCCTTCGCGCCGGCGGTGAAGAGGCTGAAGTACTGGCCGGTCGAAGGGTCGTAGAACGACGCGATTCCGTTCGAGTCGATCGTCGCGTTGCCACGCAAAGCGTCGATCCAGTCGGTCGCCTTTTGCGTCGAGTTGAACTCGAGCACGCCGGCGCGCATCTCCATGTGCGTGTCATTGTCCAGCGCGTAATCGCCGAACACGATGCTGTCCGCTCCCGCTGAGCGCAGCAGACCGGACAACGTCTCCGGAGCGGCAAAGTTCAGCATCACGATGACCGCCTCGACGGGCAGCTTGACCGCGCCCAGGAGGGTCATGTCCGGGCCCTTCGGCGGAAGCCTGGACTCGTCAGTCGACGCGAGCGCGTTGCCATGAACCTTGCCGGTCAGCGCGTTCTTGAGGCGTGACACCACCCTGTTTGCGATCTTGCCCAGCAAATCCAATTTCGGATACGCGTCTTTCATGCTCAAGGTGATGGTCGTCATGACCGCACCCACGCGCACGAAGGTGGCCGTCTGAAAGGGCGCACCGCCGGTGCCCTGCAGGCCGTAGTAGAGCGACTGGTCGCCCACGCTGGCGCCGCTGGCAGACGTGCCGAGCGCGGACTTGATGTTGTTCATTTGCGTCGTAGCGGTCGATGCGCTGGTCCACTGGATGAACTCGACGTCGAACGTCTCAGCGGTTCCAATGTGCACGAATCGCTGCAGGATTCGAAATCTCTCCGCCATCGGCATCGACGCCGAGTCCAGCGGCCGGACACCAAACGACGGAGGCCCGGGCCACCAATTGCTGTCGCCCAGCATCGACTTGACATCCGCCGGCGACGGCTCGGCGGCGTAGAGGTCGATTGGCTTGGCGCCGCTCGCGGAGGTGGAAGGCGTCCTGGCGCACGCCGTCGCGAACATCAGGAGCACCATGCCGGCGGCCAATGCGCGGACGCTAATCAAGCTTCAGCACCGCCATGAACGCCTCTTGTGGGATCTCGATCGAGCCGACCCGCTTCATCCTGCGCTTGCCTTCCTTCTGCTTCTCCAACAGCTTTCGCTTGCGGGTGATGTCGCCGCCGTAGCACTTGGCGAGCACGTCCTTCCTCATCGCCGGGATCGTCTCGCGGGCGACCACCTTGCCCCCGATTGCAGCCTGCAGCGGCACCTCGAACATCTGCCGGGGGATGATCCCCTTCAGCTTCTCGACAAGTTTGCGACCTTGCACCTGTGCCTTGCTGCGGTGCGTGATGAGCGACAGCGCGTCAACAGGCTCGCCCGCCACCAGCACATCGAGCTTGACCAGATCGCCCTCGCGGAAGCCGATCATCTCGTAGTCCATCGAGGCATACCCTTTCGAGCGCGACTTGAGCTGATCGTAGAAGTCATGAATGATCTCGCCGAGCGGGATCTCATATTCGAGGACGACCCGATCACCGGGCCGGTGCTCCAGATGTTTGAAGGCTCCGCGGCGCTCCTGGCACAGCTCCATCATCGGGCCGACGTAGGACGACGGCACGATGACCGAAAGCTTCACGAAGGGTTCGGAGATCGATTCAATCGTGGTCGGATCCGGCAGCATCGCCGGGTTGTCGACCGCGATGATGTCGCCACGCTTCAGGCGCACCTGGTACTCGACCGTCGGAGCCGTGGTGATCAGGTCGAGCTCGAACTCGCGCTCGAGGCGCTCCTGGACGATCTCGAGGTGGAGCAACCCGAGGAATCCGCAGCGGAAGCCGAATCCGAGCGCCGCCGAGTTCTCCGGTTCATAGGAAAGCGCGGCGTCGTTGAGCTGAAGCTTTTCCAGCGCCTCCTTGAGGTCTGAGAACTGCTCTGAATTGGTTGGAAACAGGCCCGCGAACACCATCGGCTTGACGAGCCGGTAGCCGGGGAGCGGCTCGGTCGCGCCGTGCTCTGCGGTCGTGATCGTGTCGCCGACGCGCGCATCGACGACGTTCTTGATCGCCGAGATCACATAACCGACCTCACCGGCGGTCAGCTTCTCGGCAGGTCGCGGCGCCGGTGCGAACCAGCCCACCTCATCGACCTCATGGATCGAGCCGGTGTTCATCATGCGGATCCTGGTCCCGGGGATGATCTCGCCATCGACGACGCGGACATATGTGATGACGCCGCGATAGATGTCGTAGTGCGAGTCGAAGATGAGCGCGCGCAGCGGCTTCGACGCATCGCCGCGCGGGTGCGGCACACGCTTCACCACCGCCTCGAGGATTTGCTCCGTGCCGATCCCCAGCTTGGCCGACGCGAAGATGACCTGATCGCGTGGAATCCCGGTCACGTCGTTGATCTCTTCCGCGACCATCTCCGGCTGGGCCGCGTCGAGGTCGATCTTGTTGACGACCGGCACAATCGTCAGTCCGGCCTCCACCGCCTGGTAGAGGTTGGCCAGCGTCTGGGCTTCGATGCCCTGCGCGGCGTCGACCACCAGGATCGCTCCTTCGCACGCCACAAGGGAGCGCGAAACCTCATAGGCGAAGTCGACGTGGCCCGGGGTGTCGATGAGGTTCAGCTCATAGGTCTGCCCATCGGAGGCTGGATACCTCATGCGGACGGCCTGGAGCTTGATGGTGATTCCACGCTCGCGCTCGATATCCATGGTGTCGAGGACCTGGTCCTGCATATCGCGCTTGCTGATCGACCCGGTGTGTTCGAGCAGCCGGTCGGCAAGGGTCGACTTGCCGTGATCGATGTGCGCGATGATGCAGAAGTTCCTCACGAGAGCCTGGACCGTGGTGATGGCCACGCTCAAATCCTAGGTTGGAGAGAATTGACGCCGTGCAAATCGTGCTTTTGATCGGACTGCTGTTTTTCCTGGTGGGGTTCGTGCTTCTGCTCAACGTGCTGGGCGCGGGCGACTACGTGATCACGCATTTGACCTCGCGCTCGTTGGGCGATCTCGCCCCCGGGTTCGCCGCCACCAAGCGCGGGATGCGAACCTACGCGACGCTCCTGCTTGCGGTGGGCATCGTGTGCTTGGGGCTGGGCGGCATCACTCGATCCATCCCGGTGGCCGCCGCGATGATGGTGATAGGGGCATTGACGTTTGGCGTCGCGTCCATGATCGCGATCGCCGGCGAAGTGGAAACCTACCGAGCCCAGAAGCGCCAGATCTAAACCGCCAGGAGTGCCGGTTCATCGCTGCGCTGGTGCGCGCCGAGGCTGTGCGGCCGGGCCAGAGCCGCGGCGCAGATCATCGAAGCCATCTCGGCGGCATCGGCCGCCACCTCGCTGACCGCGCCGGACCGCAGGCGGTTCAGCGCCGATTCCAGGGTATGCCCATCGCGAGTCACACCGGCCGCCGAGTCCAGGATCTGCCCCACGTCGACGACGCTGAGCTCACCGCGGCGCCACACCTTCGGCGCCCGAAGCGCGACGGCCGGCACCGGCTGCACGCCCGCGGCTGCGTTTCCGGCGCGCCGCCCGAACGTCGCCGCCTCGAGCAACGAGTTGCTGGCCAGACGGTTCGCGCCGTGGACCCCGGTCCTCGCGCACTCGCCGGCGGCGAAGAGGCCGGGGATCGATGACCGGCCGTCGAGATCGGTCACCACGCCGCCCATCGTGTAGTGCGCGGCGGGCGCTACGGGGACCGGCTCGCGGCGAGGGTCGATCCCGGCCCGGCGGCAGTTGCGCATGAAATTGGGAAAGCTGCGGCGGAGCAAATCCGGTTCCATATGCATGGCCGCGAGATAGGTCGGCCCGTCATGCATGGCCAGCGCTCGAGCGACCTGGTCACGAGGCAGCAGCTCGTCGACGAAGCGCTCTCCGTGCTGGTCCACGAGGTGCGCGCCCGCCCCGCGAAGCGCTTCGGTGATCAAGAAGTGGCCCGGCCCATCGAAGACCGTCGGATGGAACTGGACGAACTCGAGGTCGGAGACGCGAGCGCCGCTCCTGGCCGCCGCGAGGATGCCCTTGCCGTTGCTGATGCGGCTGTTGGTCGTACGGCCGTAGAGACCCGCGTAGCCACCGGTGGCCAGGACGGTGACGCCGGCGGCGATCGTGAGGTCACCCACAAAGGCCGCTCCGACGCAAACCCCGTCGCCTAGGAGCGATTCCAGCCGAGCGCGGACGCGCGTGATGCGGGGCTCGCCGTCGATGGCTGCTCGCATGTAGGCCATAAGGGTCTCGCCGCTTTTGTCTCCACCGAGGTGCAGGACCCGAGGCAGCGAATGCGCCGCCTCGCGCGCGGCACCGCCGTCGAACCGCACGCCGAGGGATTCCAGCCAGTGCACGGTGACGGGTCCGGCCGCCGTCAGCATCGCGACGGCGTCCGGGTCGCACAGGCCCGCGCCCGCTGCCAGCGTGTCGAGCGCATGCAGACGTGGAGAGTCCTCGGGGAGCGTCGCCGCCGCGATGCCGCCCTGCGCGCGGTCGGAGGATCCGTGCTCGGCTGACACGAGGACCACGGACGCGCCTAACCGAGCGGCCTCGATCGCGGCCGCCGACCCGGCCAATCCCTCGCCGATCACCAACACGTCCGTTTTCATATTTCGACCATTCGCGTTATGGCCAGGCGCGCCTTGTCCGCGACCTCTTGCGGGACCTTGACCTCGAACACGTCATCGCGCAGCGAGGTCAGGACCTTGTCGAGCGTGATCTTCTTCATGTAGCGGCAGATCGCCCTCTCGCTCGCCGCGTAGAAGCGTCCCTGCGGCGCCTCCTTGGCAAGCCGGTGCATGATGCCCAGCTCGGTCGCGACCACGAAACTTCGGTTGGGATGCTCCTGTGCGTGCCGCACCATCCCCTCGGTGCTGAGGATGTGTGTGCGGTCGGCGTCGATGTCCCCGTTCGCCTTGTAGTACATGCACTGGCTCGCACATCCGCACTCGGGATGCACGAGAAGGTCGGCGTCGCCATGCTCCCGGCGCGCGCGGTCGATGTCAGGCGGCCGGATTCCGGCGTGCACATGACACTCGCCGGGCCACACGTGCATCGTCCGCCCGGTCACCTTTTCGAGGTAGGTGCCGAGGAACATGTCGGGCAGGAACAGGATCTCCCTGTCCTCGGGGATGGCGCGGATCACGCGCTCGGCATTGCCTGATGTGCAGCAGTAATCGCTCAGCGCTTTCACCTCGGCTGTGGTGTTGACGTACGACACCACGACCGCAGCAGGATGCTCCGCCTTCCACGCGGCGAGCTGCTCGGCGTTGATGGTGGCGGCGAGCGAGCACCCGGCTTCGAGGTCGGGTATCAGCACGCGCTTCTGCGGGCTGAGAATCGCGGCCGTCTCGGCCATGAAATGCACGCCGCAGAAAACAATCATGTCGGCGCCCGCGGCCGCCGCCTGCCGCGACAGGCCAAGCGAATCGCCAACGTAGTCCGCGACGTCCTGGACCTCGGGCACCTGGTAGTTGTGCGCGAGGATCACCGCGTTGCGCTGGCGCGCGAGCTCGCGGATCTCGCCGCTCCTCTTCGCGATGTCTCGAGGCACGGAGCGATCCGCGTACGTCGCGGCGTCCGCCTCCAACGAGATGACCTCTACCGCCATGTGCGAGAAACCTCCAGGCTCAAATCCAGCGCGGGCGCCGAGTGGGTCAGTGCGCCGATGGAGATGCGATCGACCCCCGCCCTCGCCGCGGCGACAGCACCTTCAAGGGTCATGCCGCCCGACGCTTCCAACTTCGCGCGGCCCGCGGTCATTTCAACCGCTCGTCGCATGAGCTCGGCCGGCATGTTGTCCAGCAGCACGATCTCAGCGCCGGCGGCGAGCGCCTCGTGTAGCTGGTCGAGGTTTTCGACCTCGACCTCGACCGGCATTCGCGAGCTGCGCGCTCGCTCGATCGCCGGGGTCACGCCTCCTGCCGCGGCGACGTGGTTGTCCTTGATCAGGATCGCGTCCCACAGCCCGTCGCGATGGTTGTGACCGCCACCGGCGCGGACCGCGGCGCGTTCGACAAAGCGCAGGCCCGGCGTCGTTTTGCGAGTGTCGAGAAGCGTCACGTTGGGATACTGCGCGAGCGCGTCCGCGTAGCTCCGGGTGATTGTGGCGATGCCCGAGAGCCTCTGCAGGAAATTCAGCGCCGTCCGCTCCGCGGTGAGGATGGAAGCCAGAGGTCCCGTGACACTGGCCACCACATCGCCCGGCTCGACGCTTGCGCCGTCGGCGAGCAAAGCGCGGAAATCGCAGGGCGGACGCATCAGCTCGAACACACGCGCCGCGACATCGGTGCCGCTCACCACGCCGCGCTTGCGCGCAATCACCAAAGCCTCCCCGAGCAGATCTGGGTCGACGACCGACTCGGTTGTGACGTCTTTGCCGCGCTCGCCCAGGTCTTCACCTAACGCGAGGGCGACCATGGCGTCGAGGTCAGGCTTCGATGAAACCATCTGGCTCCTCGAGCAGGCCGAATGCCCGCTGGGTGAAACGGAAGAGGTAGGCGCGCTTGCCTCGCACGGAACGTTCCTGTCCCGTTGGCTCGATGACTCCGCGGTCGACGACCCTGCGCCAGAAGTTGCCGCGGTTGATCGACAGGCCGAGCACCGCTTCGTATACGTGCTGCAGCTCACTGATGGTGAACTCCGACGGCAGGAGCTGGAAGCCGACCGACGAGTAACCGACCTTGCTGCGCAGCCGCCGCACTGCGTAGTCGACGATCTCGCGATGGTCGAACGCCATCTCGACCGGCAGCCTTCGCACCGGATGCCACTGCTGCTCGCCTTCTTGCGCGTGGCCCGTGCAGGCTTCGGCCAGCGCGGCGGGCACGATGGCGAGGTACGCCACCGAGACGACATCGCCGCGCGGGTCGCGGCCGGGTACCACGACCTGGCCTGAGCGATCGACCTGCTGCGGCCGGTGGAAGGTCTTCAGCTGCTCGACCCAGCCGTCCTCGACGCCCGTGATGGTGCGGTGAATTCCGCGGGCCTGGGCGTCGATCGCAAGACCAGGCCGGTGCAGCTCGCCCGGGAGAGACCAGAACTCCGGGTACGGCGGTTCGACGCGCTGGCGCAGGAGGACGCTCAACTCACGGCCGGCCAGGGTGAAGACCGCGAGGTCGACCGAGACGGGGCAGCCGGCCCTTGCCAGCACTTCCTCCACGCCCAAGCTCGTCGCGGTCGATCGCTCCAGCATCCCGTCCTCCATCCTATCTCATCTGGAAGCGGCAGTCGAAGCGCTCTGGTTAACTCCCGGCGAGCGCGATCGCCAGGCCGACCAACGCGGCGGTTTCGGCTCGCAGGTTGCGGGGACCGAGCGTTGCCTGGAGCGGCGCGAGGTTCTGCTCTCGCTCGGTCCAGCCGCCTTCGGGGCCGACCAGCAATGTCAGGTCGCCGGGGCCGGTCATGGAGGCAAGACGCCTGGGTGCGTCGCGGGCGAGCATCACCGTCTGCTCGACGGCTCCGATCACCGCATCGGTCGAGGTCGCCACGCTCACCTCTGGCACGTGCAGGCGTCCGGCCAGCATCGATGCTTCGCGGCAGATGGTGGCCCAGCGCTCCAGCTTGGCGCCGCGCCCGATGCTGCGGTCCGCGTGGAAGACGACGAACGCGTACGCCCCCGCCTCGGTACACCGAGACAGGACGAGCTCCAGCGCAGGCGCGGGTAGGTTGGCGATGGCGACCGTGATGTGCGCAGCCGGCTCCGGCTGATGCGCGCGCTCCGAGACGATGTGGCCCTCCACGCGCTCGGTCGAGACAACTTCCAGCCGCACCGTGAGCATGAAACCCGCGGGGTCGATGACATCGATCTCTTCACCAGGCTTCGCCCGCAGCGAGCGTGCCAGGTGGCGCGCGTCACCACCTTCGATCACCGCGCGCGCGCCGTGGCGGCGCGCGAAGAATGCAGGCAACGTCTAAATCACCGGCTCGCCGCGGGCCGCGACTCAAGCCTTGAACGCTGCTCTTTGATCAGCTCCAAAGCGGAAGCGAGGCGTTCGCGATTGGCGGGCGTGTTGAGCCAGCGGTTCTGACCGGACGGATGCGGCAGAGGGATCAACACGGGGCGCTCACCAAAACGTTTGCCGACGCGGTCCTCGAGTGGGCCGTTGCCGAGGAAGCGTGCGATTGCCATCTGCCCGACCAGAATGATGACCTTCGGCTTCAGCAGCCGGAGCTCTCCGTCGAGCCAGTGCGCGCAGTTCGCGACCGCTGCCGGCGGCGGCCTCAGATCGCCGGTGTTGTTCTTGTTGCGCCCGGGAAAGCAGCGCATGAGCGCGGCGATATAGGTGAGCCGTCGAAACTCGTCACGGTCTTTGAATCCGGCCCGCAACATCCAGCGGTCGAGCTCCTTGCCCGCGCGGCCCGAGAAAGGCCGGCGCGTCTCGCGCTCCGCCGGACCTGGCGCTTGACCCACGAGCATGAAAGGAGCTCCCCACTCGCCCTGAAAGGTTGGGCCGGCCTCCGGAATGATGCCCTGGTCGGCACAGACATGGCACGCGCGACACGCGGCCTGGTGCGCCGCGAGCGCAGCTCGTCCGGTGCGTGCCGGCATTGCGTCCGAGCTGATCGCCATCCCCACGCCATAAGAATCGACGGGTGCGTGCCCGGCCTCGAAATCGCGAATCCGTTGCGCGTCGAATCCGCCCGAGACGAAGATGCCGACGTGCTCAAAGCCCGCCTGGTCGAGGCGGGCCCGGATCTCTTTGACCAGGTCGATGGTCACATGCCCCCGCTCCTTCGGAGTATCCAGGCGCACGCCGCGCAGTCGTTCGCCCAGCGCCTCGGCGACACGAAGAGATTCCTCTGCCTCGTCCTTGAGCGTGTCGACGAGAACGATGCGAAGCACGTCGTCGGCCATGTGATCGTCGAAAGCCTTTGCCGCCAGGACCGTGTCGCCGAACATCAGGATCATCGCGTGCGGCATGGTCCCGGACGGGTCCGCCAGGCCGGCGAGCTGGGCGCCAAGGGGCGTGGCGCAGCCGGCACAGCCGCCGACGATGGCCGCGTACTCCATGACCGGCCCGATCAATGGATGCACGTGGCGCGCGCCGAAGCTGATGACCCGCTTGCCCGCGGCGGCGTCCACGATCTCGCGGGCCGTGGTGGCCCAGCCCGAGCCGCTGGCCAGCATTCCGAGCAGAGCTGTTTCGTAGACGCCCACCCGCGAGTAGGGTGCGCGGACGCGCAGCACCGTCTCGCGGTCTTCCATCGCCTCGCCTTCAGTGATTGCCCAGGCCTCATCACCCTCTCCGGGCTTGAGCAGCGCACCGAGGAGCTGCACCGCCTCGGTGATCCCGCACAGCACGCCGGGCCCGCTCGAGAAATAGTCGATGGCCACCATCGCGTCGACCCCGGCGGCCGCCAGCGTGTCGTGGGCACGCTTGAAGTAGATGTCAGAGGCGGGCCCGGAGTAGTAGGCGAGGAGCTCGGCGCCGGGACTCTGCGCCGTGGCCTGCTTCATTACCAAATGAAATTAACAGGCAGGGTTGCCAACGGCCCGAGTTGCATCTAAGTTCATCCCAGGTTCGGCGCGACGGCTTTGGGGGAGGGAAGCCAAAAACGAGGGAGGGCCCCGCCAGAGGATTGCCTACAGGCGCGGGCGGGCGCGACGCGTGAAGGCGGAGTCGAATACGCGACCCCGGTAACATCGCAATCGATGACGGCTCCCTCCTCGCAACAGGTCCTCGACGTCCTCGCGACCATCACGGACCCCGACCTCGGCCGCGATGTGGTGAGCCTCGGCATGATCAAGGAACTCGAGGTCGACGCGCAGGGCAAGGTCAGCTTCACTTTCGAGCTCACGACGCCGGCGTGCCCCGTACGCGATCGCTTCAAGACGCAGGCGCAGGACCTGGTCTCAGACCTACCCGGAGTGACCGGCGTGGACGTCCGCATGACGGCCAACGTCCGCCCCGCCTTCATGCGCCCCAAGCCCTCCGATATCCTCCCCGGCGTCAAGCAGACGATCGCGGTCGCATCCGGCAAGGGCGGCGTCGGCAAATCCACCGTCGCGGTCAACCTGGCCGCGGCGCTGCGCAAAAGTGGAGCCGAGGTCGGCTTGCTCGACGCGGACATCTACGGTCCATCCGTCCCCGCCATGACGGGATCGCGAGCCATGCCCGAGCAGGTGAACGGCCGCATCCGACCCATCGAGGCGCACGGCCTGAAGCTGATGTCTTTCGGCAACCTCGTGCCAGGCGATCAGCCGACGATCTATCGAGGGCCGATGGTCGGCAAGGCGATCGAGGCGATGATGGTCCAGGTCGATTGGGGGGTCCTCGACTACCTGGTGATCGATCTCCCGCCCGGCACCGGCGACGCTTCTCTGACCCTCGCCCAGGCCGTTCCGCTGACCGGCGTGGCCATCGTGTGCACGCCGCAAGACGTGGCCACCGACATCGCGATCAAGGCCCTCCAGATGTTCCGACGGCTCAACGTCACGCCACTGGGGCTCATCGAGAACATGAGCTGGTATGTGTGCCCCAGCTGCGGACATCGCCACGAGATCTTCAGCCACGGCGGCGCGGAGGCCGCTGCGAAACGGCTCGGTGTGCCGTTCCTCGGCGCCATCCCGCTCGAGCAAGAAATCCGTCAGGACGCCGACTCCGGAACACCGGTCGTCATCTCGCGGCCCGAATCCGCGGGCGCGCAGGCGTTCACGCACATCGCCTCCCAGGTCGCGGCGCGGACCTCCATCCAGTCGTTCCGCCAGCTGCCCGTGATCAACGTGCATTAGCGCTGCAAGACCCCGACCCGTTTCCAACCACGGTCGACGTCGATCGCGAGCGCCAGCTGATGGACATCACGTGGGAAGACGGCAAAAAGAGCACTTACACGGGTGAGCAGCTGCGCTGGGCGTGCCCTTGCGCCGAGTGCCGTGGCGAGGCGGGCGCACCCGGACGTCTGGACCGCGTGAAGGAGCTTGCGGCCGCGGAGCTGCAGATCAAAGACGTGCAGCTAATCGGCCAGTACGCGCTGCAGATCGCATTCGAAAGCGGGCACGCCACCGGCCTCTACACCTTCTCCCTGCTGCGCCACCTCAACGACTGACGCACCCGAGGCCTTTTTGCGATAATCCGCGCGGCCGTTGTCGATATCCACGTCGCTGCCAGAGCCCGAGCCCGCGTCCGCGTCGCCGGCCCTGCCACTAAGGCGGCCTTCACGCCGCCGTTTCGCCCCAACGTTGCGTGGCGTGCTCGCCGTCGGGCTCGCCATGCTCGTGGTCCTGGTCGGCGTCGGGTCGTACCTCGCTTACGAGAACACCCTGCCCACCACCGTGGCGACGAACTTGAAGGCCGGTCAGAAGGACGTGCCGACGGACGGCAGCTTCTTGCTCAACTTTTCCAGGC